>CAYRIP010000054.1:0-6583 GCA_964424395.1 uncultured archaeon
CGCCCATCACTATCTCCAGCTTGTGACCTCTTATTATGGCAGCGGAGATGATACCTCCGGCAAGCCCCGCCATGAGATATCCGGCGATCTCCGGTATCCCGTGGGGAAGGAAGCTCAGGCTGACGCCAGGTATGTGGAGCAGCGTCTCTGAGAGCCTCCCGATATACACTCCCAGAATGCTCGCGTTCCAGACAACGATGAATACGGCGCCCGCCCCGAACAATAGCGAGAATATGAACGCGAAGGACATGACCTGAAGGTTATTTATGAAGACCCTTGTGAACGAGAACATCTCCCCGGATGCGGCCGATCCCGCTAGGACGTTTCCCGCAAGTACCCTTATCTCCTGGATCTTCATGGTCTGTATCTGGAATGTCCCCGCAGGCAGCATGAATGCCCAGAACGCGAAAGAGAATGTGAGGCCGAAGAAGTAGAAGAGGAATATCAGTATGTCCTTGTCGTGCCTCATCCAGAACCCCTTCTCGTAATGCTTAGCTATGTCCTTTTCGTCCATGCTCTCCTGCTTCTTTATGAACATCGTGAGGAAGTAGACGGATGGGATGATGGTGAATATCACGGAGAAGAGCCCGGTCAGGTTCAGGACGTTTCCGGATACCTGTATCGTGTATGACAGCTGTATGCTGAAGAGTATCCCCACGCTAGATATGAGCAAAGCCCAAAGGAACGTTATCCACGGGTTCCTCTCTATCTCTTTGTATTTTATAAGCGATTCTAGCATGTGTAATAATATATGGACGGTGATTTATATTTTACGAGCCGATGTCTTTATTTAAAAGTTCCATGTAATATTTCATTGGCAGAGGATAGACTGGGCTGCTGGGCGTAGCCTGTTACCGCAAACCGTCTTCATGGCGGGGCCGAAGCCTGAGAGCGGTTTCGGCGAGCAGCACCGGCCCTTTCATCCAACTGCGAAGCTCTGCCCTGCAGGACCGTTAACATGGTGAACCAGGTCAGGTCAGGAATGAAGCATCCTTAAGTCGTGCTGGCGATGCTTGCAGGATCCAAGAGTGGAGAAGGAAGTAAGGATAATCCGGAGTTGCCTGCCGATCCCCATCGAAGGTGCTCCTCTGCCATTTTCATGCCCATGCGCTGCGGAAAAGCGATTGAGGATGGTAATTCGAGGCCGCGGGAAAAGGTGGAGAAGATGTACGATTACTTGCTGAGGAAGAAGAACACATGGAAGAGGAAGACGGCCATAGTCTCGATAGTGGCAGCGGCATTCCTGATAGGATTCTTCTTCGGCAATTTCGCTGTGCCGCAGACCATCATAATAGAGAACATTACAAAGACGCTCATATCGGATTTCAGCGATTCTAGGGTGTCCATGGAACCGATAAGCTACGAGAACATCCTTAACGCAAACATATCATCATTCGCAGCTGTCAGGATGCCCGCTGTGGACAAAGACGAGAACGGTGTTATCACAGTGATGACTGTCCAAGTGCTTCCCGGCTCGGGAAGGATTCTTACGAACATAGACAAGCTCCTTTTCTGGGTGGATACACAAAACAGCATAAGAAAGGCGACCACGGTCGCTGAGAACGTGACCGGGATGGACATCTCGAAATTCGATATAATATACACCATAGAGGCAAATGCTTCTGTTATAGGCGGCCCGTCTGCTGGTGCTGCGATAACGCTGGCGACGATAGCTGCTCTTCAGAACAGGTCCATCGACGAGTCGGTCATGATAACCGGAAGCATCAACCATGACGGTACTATAGGCCCGGTTGGCGGTATCTTCGAAAAGGCCGTAGTATCCAAGGAAGTGGGGGCGGAGACCATCCTTGTACCCCTAACGCAATCGACCCAGGTGACATACAAGACGAGGCAGTACTGCGAAAAGATCGGGTGGATGGATTTCTGCACGACGGAGACATATCCCGTCAAGCTCGATATCGAGAAGGATGCCGGCATCCATGTAGAGGAGATAATGACCATAGAGGACGCGATGGGGTTCATGCTGGTGTAAAGACACCATGAGTATTCACAATGGATCAATAGCGATTCTGAAAACGGCAGCCAAATAAATTGTTTTCAAAGGGCTTTTCACATAATCCAATCAACAAACATTTAAACTATATTAATTCCCTTACCATTTCTTGATACATGAGATACATAATGGTAACACACTGGGACGGGCACTGGGACAGTCTGGATGATAATAAATCATATTATTCGGTGAAGATGCTCCAGAAGGGCATGACCCTCGATAAGATTATCGAGAATACCCCTACGGTCTTTGTTAAGCTAGGAAAAGACGGGAAGAGCTTTAAGAAGGCCTGGACGGGATTGGTTTTTAATATCAGGAAGTTTAGGGACAATATTTATTTTAATGTGAAGCTTGAAAGGGAGACAGGGGTCCCTGAAAAATACAAGATGCTTGCTGAGGGGTGGCACGTTGAATTTGGGAACGAAAGCCTGGGGATGAGGCGCTGCCTTAAATGCTCATTACTGAAGGTGGAAAACCCGGAAAATGATTTATGCCCGGAGTGTTTAGGGGAAAGGAAGGGTGAGGAGGGACCAAAACCTGTGGGGGAACATTCTGAAAAGGGACCATCTTCAAGGGGAATCCACACGGTTTACGTGATTTTTCAAGGTCATGACAATAAGATTGGTAGCACAAAGGACCTGGATTCAAGATTGCTTGAGATTAAAAGAAAGCATAATGGCAATAAACTGGTTTATTTCCGTGAGTTTTCCAATATCGCCGAGGCAATGGGGTTTGAGGCATGGCTTAAGGAGCTTTCTGGGAGTGAACTGAATAAGCTGATTTCTGAGTTCCAGGATAAGATTTTAAAGGTTGAGAAGGTTTAAGGTTATCTTCCGTACAAAAACCGGGTGTTAAAACTAATTTACTCTTCTGAATTAATTGCGATAAATTAATTGAACTTGATATTTACCCATAAACGAAATCAAGTACTTTACCTATCTGTTGCTGGTCCATTTGTTCCCAATCAAACAAATATATTCCACTACTTGGGTCGTATTTAGTTCCGTCATATTCTGGTCTTGGGCAGAATAGTGCCTTTCCCCAACCATCTCTTGCTGCCATAGCATGTTGCGGGTCATGTGTCAAATATGCTTTTGGATTGAAATCAGGTCTCATTTCTTCTCCAGCTTTTTCAAATGTTGCTCTATCCTTTCTGTCATATCCTTCTGGAACAGTAAATGCACCATCTATAAGATGGGTTAATCCTAAATCCCTGTAATTTTTCCAAGTTCTATCAACAGGCGCACCTGCAAATATGACAACACCATTACTCCCTTCATTCCTCAATGCGGTGATAAGTTCAACTGAATTTGGAAATGTTTTTGGTATACCCAGTTCATCCTGAACCTCCCCCATTTGGGACCTTATTTGCCTTCTAAGTTCCCCGTCTTTAACATGACGTATATCACTGGCCATTCTATAACCATCCGGTCCAAATCTTTGTGTATAGACGTCTCTAAAAGAATCAAAATCTGTAGGCTCTACCTTTAATGTCCTATTCGTATTTGCTGCAACTACATCTTTCATATTGACCACTTATTAATAGTTAATATATTAGTTTATAAAGGTTACTGAGCGTCTATTGCTATCGATTAGGATTAATAATTCTTACATTTTAATAGTATTCAGGAATAGGCCGATTAATTTATTTCAATTAATTGATAGAAATAATTTAATTCATCCTCTTCACTTATCTATATGATTGATATACACGCACATCTATGCTTCCCTGATTTCGACAAGGACAGGGATATTGTCGTGGCTGAATGCGAGAAGGAGATGACTGCTGTCGTCGTCGGCTCGGCCAGGCATGACGAGGGCCTTTGCGCGCTGAGGCTTGCAAAAGCGCATCCGAAGCTGCTTGCCTCCATTGGCTACCACCCGACGGAGGGCGGCAGCGATCCGGGAATGGTAATCGATGTGATAGAAAAGAACAGGGAAAGCGTCGTCGCTGTGGGCGAGGTAGGCCTCGATTATCACTGGGAGAAGGACGCCAGGAAAAGGAAGGGCCAGGAGGATGTGTTCCTGGATTTCATTAGGATTGCATCAAAGCTCAGAAAGCCTATTGTGATACACAGCTGGGACGCAGAGCCCGAGTGCTTCGAGCTCGTGAGGGATTTTGGGCACGGTGTCATATTCCACTGCTTCTCGGGAACTACCCAGCTTGCCGAAGAGATCATCAAGAGGGGCTTTTTCATATCATTCAGCACGCAGGTGCTATTCTCAAAGAACCACAGGAAGCTTGCAAAGGCGGTGCCTCTGGACAACATGCTTCTTGAGACCGATTCGCCGTTCCTTTCACCATACAGATACCTTCAGCAGAAGGGGGAGATAGGCAGGCTGAAGGCGGGATTTGACCCAAAAAAGAACTATCCTTGGAACATATCCCTGTCAGCAGCCAAGATAGCGGAAATAAAGGGCGTGGACATAAAAGAGGTCATCTCAGAATCGACAGAAAACGCAAAGCGCGTCTTGGGATTGGATGCCTGATATGCCTGATTAATCTGTGATTTCTTTAGAACGCATGCACTTTTATAAAGAGACAATCGATATATCTTTAGATAAATCTTTGTATGTTTTTGATTTTCATGACCGTTATAAAGGTTTCTGAGAAAGTGAAGCTGAAGAATCCTCTCTTCATAGAGGGCCTTCCAGGGGTAGGAAACATAGGAAGGGTATCCGTCGGCTACCTCATAAGCGAGCTCAAGGCAAAGAAATTCGCGACCCTGTATTCCAAGTGGTTCTTCCCGTTCGTGATGCTTCACGACAAGTACAAGATCCACCTACTAAGGAACGAGTTCTATTACGTGAAGGGCAAAAAGCCGGGGGACCGTGACATAATATTCCTCATAGGCGACTGCCAGTCGCTTTCTCCGCAGGGCCATTACGAGGTCATAGACAAGATACTGGACTTCGTCGAGAATCTCGGCGTAAAGGAGATAATCACGGTCGGCGGCCTTGCGACGGGAGAGCTCGAGGCGGGCGAGAAGCTCATAGGCGCGGTGACCGATGAGAAGGTACTGAAGAAATACAAGAAGTTCAAGATAGACTTCAAGGCGGGCGAGAAGGTAGGCTACATAGTCGGAGCAGCGGGTCTCCTTCTGGGGCTCGGAATGGAAAGAGGCATCGATGGCATGTGCATCCTTGGGCAGACCAGCGGATTTCCAATAGTGACGGACCCGAAAGCCGCGGAAGCCGTTCTCAACGTGCTGGTGAGCATACTCGGCCTTAAGATCGACATGGGCAAGCTTGAGAAGAAGGTAGAGGAGATGGAGGAATTCATCAAGAAGGTGGAGAGCCTTCAGAGGAAGGCGATCATGGAAATGGCCAAGACTTCGAAGGCCCCTTCCGGCGAGGAGCTTCGCTACATAGGCTGATCGCGAAAAGCTTATTAAAGCATAAAGACACCATTATTAAAGCCAAATTACGATGGCATTGTCGGGGAACGATGGCATGAGGCGAAAATCGGACTACACGCATTTCGAGAGGGTGAGGATATTGGCAGCCAGGGCTCTGCAGATATCACAGGGAGCTCCGGTGCTTGTGCCCATTCCGAAGAACATGGTGAACCCGCTCGAGATTTCATTGATGGAATGGGACAGCGAGATAATACCCATAGACACAAGAAGAAAGTGCGCCTGAGCCAAAACCTTAGAGTTTTTTATTAACCTGCTTCACCAATCACTAGATATAATCGCCGTATTCGTTGGTGGGGCTTCATGATACAGAATGTAAAGCTTTATATCGTTCTTAACAGCTTCGGAACATACGCCGTACACGTGAGGATGTGGACACGCACGGGATGCTACAACTCCACTGTGCCTGTGAACGGGCAGTCCATGGAGGACCTCGTCAGGATGAGGGCCCTTTTCTCCTCGATGAGAACGAACTTCATAGGTCTCAACGAGGAGGACTGGATGTCCTTTGATTCGTTCCTGAAACAGCTGAACCCCAAGGGCGCGGGAATGCATCCGGGGATGAGCCTGGCCCTGTCGATCGCTTGCGCAAGGGCCGCGACGCAAAACGAGCTGTGGAAGCTCAACGGTATAAAGAGGTGGTTCCCATACATCATGGGAACGATCATCCTTGGCAAGGACTGGAAGGAGTTCCTGGTAATACCTAACAAGGAAAGGACGGTCATGGACGCTTTCGACTCCCTCCTTGAGATCTGGAACATCGTGGGGGGAGAGCTCAAGGAGAAAGGGCTTCTTCGCGGAAGGAGCGTCAAGGGAGCATGGCTGAGCGACCTCGGCGACCTCGAGACGCTATACTTTCTCAGGCACATATCAAATGACTGGATGATGCGGCTCGGGGTCAATATCGGGGGAGATGAGCTCTGGGACGGAAAGTACTTCAGATACGGCCATTCAAGGGGGACCGTGATAAGGAAGAACCCGACGGCTGACGAGCAGACAAGCCTTCTGTCAGCTCTAACCGACCAGTACAAGCTATGGTATATAGAGGACCCCTTCAGCGGTTCCGACTTCCTGTCCCACGCCAATCTGGGGATGAAGCTTGAGGATACGATAGTTTCCGGGAGAGCGCTATACAAAGCCGATGTGTCAAGGA
>CAYRIP010000055.1:0-6504 GCA_964424395.1 uncultured archaeon
TCCAGCCTTTCCTTGGCTTCGATCATCTCCTTCGCGAAGGACATGCTGCCGCATATCATGATTTTCATAAGGAATTAATGAGGGCAAAATTTAAAACATTTGCCGATCAGAGGAATAGCGGAATGAACACGAGGGCGACTATTGACATAAGCTTTATCAGTATGTTGAGCGAGGGGCCGCTTGTGTCCTTGAACGGGTCGCCGACCGTATCCCCTACTACCGCCGCCTTGTGGGCGTCAGAGCCCTTCCCACCGAGCTTTCCGCCCTCTATGTACTTCTTGGCGTTGTCCCATGCGCCGCCAGCGTTCGCCATCATCAGGGCGAGCAGGAAGCTCGTGGCGATCGCGCCGGCGAGCATGCCGCCTAGCGACTCGGCCCCGAGAAGAACGCCGACCAATATGGGAGCGATGACTGCCAGGACCCCCGGCAAGACCATCCCCCTTACGGCAGCAGATGTCGCGATGTTTATGCAGCTGTCGTAGTCCGGCTTTGCCTTGCCGCTAATGAGCTTCTTGTCCTTGAACTGCCTCCTGACCTCATTGACGATCTTTCCTGCGGTCTTGCCGACTGCGCTCATCGTGAAGCTGGCGAACAGGAATGGGAGCAGCGCACCGATGAATAGGCCTATGATCACGTTGGGGTTGGTGATGCTTATGCTGTCAAGGCCGACGACGGTGCCGTAAACGGAAAAGAGAGCGAGCGCGGTAAGGGCAGCGGAGCCGATCGCGAACCCCTTGCCAATGGCCGCTGTGGTATTGCCCACTGAGTCAAGCTTCTCCGCCCTCTTGCGGATATCCGAGCCTAGGCCGGCCATCTCTGCTATCCCCGCGGCGTTGTCGGCCACAGGGCCGTATGTGTCGGTCGCAAGTGTAATCGCCAGTGTTGAGAGCATCCCGACGGCCGCTATGGCTATCCCGAAGAGGCCTGCGAGCTGGAATGATATGAATATCGCGGCGCACACGACAAGGACCGGTATGAGGCTGCTCTTCATGCCCACGGCGAGGCCGGTTATCACATTGGTCCCAGCGCCCGTCTGAGCCGATTCCGCTATTGATCTTGTGGGTCCATAGTCAGCGGATGTGTAGAACTGTGTGACGATCCCTATGACGATCCCTGAAATGAGGCCGCTGAGCATGGAAATGTATATCCCCATGCTGCCTGGTCCCATGACGGCCCCGATGATGTAATAGGAGGCTATGGCCATTATTATGGCCGCGGCGAATATGCCCTTGTTCAAGGCGGTGCTTGGCGTCTTGCTGCCGTCGCTGGTCCTCACGAAGAACGTTCCCACGATGCTGGACAGGATGCCTACGCCGGCAAGAACCATCGGCAGCCACAGCCCCGACAGCCCGAAAGCGACGATGCCTATGGCCATCGCGGCAATAATGGAATCCACATAGCTCTCGAAGAGGTCGGCTCCCATACCGGCGACGTCCCCGACGTTGTCACCCACGTTATCTGCTATGACAGCTGGGTTCCTCGGGTCATCCTCCGGTATGCCGGCCTCTACCTTCCCGACCATGTCAGCGCCGACGTCCGCCCCCTTGGTGAATATGCCGCCTCCGACCCTCGCGAAAAGGGCGATCGAGCTCGCCCCGAAGCCGAACCCGAAGAGGATCCCGGTGTCATTGAAGATGTAATACGAGCCCACGACCCCAAGAAGGCCAAGGCCCGCTACGCACATGCCCATCACGGCCCCGCTGGAGAACGCCACCCTCAGCCCGGAATTTAGGCTCTTCTCGCATCCGTGTGCCGCCCTTGCGTTCGCCGAGGCCGCGACCCTCATCCCAATGTTGCCGGCTATCCCGGACAGCACCGCGCCAAGGACGAAGGCGATCGCCGTGTTCAAGCCTATCTGCGGGATGACCGCAAGGATTACGGCAACGATCACGACGAATATCGTGATTATCCTGTACTGGGACTTCATGTAGCTTGATGCGCCATCATAGATGAGCCCGGATATCTCCCTGACCTTATCGTTTCCCCTGGTCAGCTTCTTGATCCGAAGTGCCATTATCCCGGCGAAGAGAAGCGCTAAGAACCCAGCCATCGGAGGTATGGTTTCCATGTACATATTCATCAGCTTTTTTAGGCATTCGGGCTTTCCGGCGCCCGCCCGGCTCCAGGCCAAAACAGCCTTATGATATATTATGTCCTATGTTCCTAAAAAGGCTTACTCGATGACTACCAGACCCTCACCAGGATGACTGCTATCTTATCGATCGGCGGGCGGACCACTCCGAACCTCGTCACCGTCGCGGTGGATATGTTGGTTGGGGGGACGCGCCCGCAGTTCACGAATTCCTGCCCGTCTGTCGCGTTGACAAGGACGCGCATGTGATGCAGGCTCGGGTACGGAAGGGACTCTATCATGCTGAAGTTCAACAGCATGTTGATGTAATCGCTGTTGCATGTCGTGTTGAAGCTCGTCATCTTCACCTCGTTCAGGACCGGCCACTCGTCGACGATCCCGTTCCGCGGGTCGTTCATGAGGACCTCGCTGATCTGCATCGCCCTGCTCTCCAGGAAGTTGGACTTGAAGTTGCTGTGGTAGATGTTCATGTTCGCAGCGAGGCTGTTTATCACGAAGAGGATTATGCCGAACAATATGAAAGCCGCAATGACGAACTCGAATACAAGCTGGCCCTTCATCTTCACCACTCAACCCAAAAACGCCCGCCGTCTCATGTCGGGAACATACCGAGCTTTGCCAAAAATATGAATATGAATATGGCGCTCGACGCCATTATTATGGAGTGCTTGGTCCCGGCCACGACGGAGTTCTCCCCAAGCTGACCGGCGATCAGCCCGGAGAATATCCCCTGTATGACCAGGACGTAGAAGAACAGCGCGACGTAATAGCATCCCATCGACTGCGGGTCCACGTCCAGCATGGCGCATGTGAGCTCGAACAAACCGCACGGGAATGGTATCATGAGCGTGCTGCACGGGTTGGAGAACGAAGTGAATCCCATGCCGCCCAGGTCCGACGTTCCGCCGCTGCCAGTCGATGTGGCGGAGCCCATCATGGGTACCAGGATGTAGATGATCATTATGATAATCCCGAAGAAGAGGAAGAATATGCCGTATGTGATCATCACGTGCTGGTTCGTGACGCTCCTCCTCTGCTCCTCCGCCTCCCGCAGCATGTTCATGTTCTTGGCGGCAGAGTCCAGCGTGGCTACGACGTTGCCTCCGGATTTGTATGACTCCTTTATTATGCCGATGACCTCCTTGATCGACGGTGAGTCCTTGACCTTCTCCTCGAATATCTCGAGCGTCCGCATGAAGGGAACGCCCCAGGAAAGCTTGTTCGACATTGTCCTGATGAGCCCCGAGAGCTTCCCGTAGTTCGTCCTTGACGCCAGGTCTATGGCGGACTCGAGCGTCATGCCGGACCTCTTGGAATCCGCGAGGTCCCTTATGAAGTTGGGGAACTGGCGCTCGACGCTCTTGACCCATGCGTACTGTGAGTACCTGTAGACGAAATAGGGGATGACCGCGATGAAAAGCGCTATGATGAGCGAGTTGCCGACAACACCTGGGTCCCCGACGAACAGCATCGATACGGCCACTATTGCCGCCCCTATGCCTATCGGAAGCACCAGCGTCCTCTCCCTCACACCAAGCTGCATACCATCACCATCTCACTTAAGCGGGGAAAGCCCCTTCAAGAGTATAATGAATCCCATAGACGTTATGGGAACGAAGAAGAAGACCAGGAAGGTCTGGACCAGCAGTATGTCCCCGCCAACGAGCGGCGACATGACCGATGAAAGCACGATGAAGAACAGCGTGCCGACGATTATCAGGGTGATGTATATCTCCGTGTAGAAGTTTATCTGGTTG
Organism: uncultured archaeon; assembly: GCA_964424395.1. GTDB lineage: Archaea > Aenigmatarchaeota > Aenigmatarchaeia > QMZP01 > JAFGSV01 > JAFGSV01. Next base: position 3,850 of record CAYRIP010000055.1, read on the forward strand.
GAATATGAGTCCAGCATCCTCTTGTACGTCTGCATGCTGACAGCCGTCTTCTCGGTCAGGTATTTGTAGATGTCGCCTCCTGTGGTTATTATCGATACCATGCCCCACAGCAGCTCAGACCACGTCAGCGACGGCGTCCTGTTGGCCACCTTGGCGAGGGCCGACGATATGTCGGTCCCGAACATCTTCACGTCCCTGTATATCCTGTTGGAATCCTCGCCGATAACGCCCTTTCTTACGGTGAGCATCTTGAATATCTCCATGGGGTGGGTCCCCGAGCTTGCCGCCGCGGTCATCGACGCTATGGCGAACGGCAGGTCCTGGTCGATCCGGGACTGCAGGCTCTTGGCCTTCATGCTCGGATACCAGTAGAACATGACAAACGACGCCCCAGAGAGGAGGAACGAGACGATTATCCCAAGGGTATATGAGAATATGGCCCTTGCCGTGATGAACGAGAATATGAATGATACTACGGGCAGGGAGACTATGAACGCTATCAGGGAGGAGAGCAGCGATATGGAGAGGTATTCCTTCAGGCTGAGCTTTATGCTTGCGCTCTTCAGCTTCACCTCAAGGGGGTCAAAATAATCCAGATAAGGATCGATTATGCCACCGAACAGCCGAACGGACATCTCGATAAACATGCTATTCTTCCCTTGTGGGCTCTTCAACGATGTTCATGACCCTCTCGGGATTCGTGTAGTACTCGCTGATGACCCTGCTGAACTCCCTGTAATCGTAAACCCTTGTGTCCTTGAGCCATTCGAGTATCCTCTTCCTCCTGAGCAGCTCCACCTGGATGGCCTCCGGCGTCATCCCCCCCATCCTCGCGACGTCCTCCAGCACCTTGGAATCGTCCCTTGGAAGGAATACGTCCTTGATAGGGATCCATTCGAAGACCTGCACGGCGAATGGGCGATCGTCCTTGATGCCGACGACCTCTCTTATCTCCACGGCCCTTCTCCTCTCCCTTCCGGCAACCCTGACCCTCGCCAGGAAAATTATTATGTCCACGTTCTCGATGAGCGCCGGGGGAAGCGATATGGGCGGCGTCACCAGCCTGTCCACAAGCTGCGGGAAGGATGCCGCGTGTATCGTCGATATGGAGGGGTGGCCTGTCGCTATCTGCTGGAACATGACGAAGGCCTCCCTGCCCCTGACCTCTCCAACCACCAGATAATCGGGCCTCTGCCTCAGGCTGGATTTGAGGAGGTCGAAAAGGGTCACCTCGCCGACCTTGCCCTTGACGGACAGCGGCGACCTGGCTACCTCCGGCACCCAGTGCGTGTGGGGCAGCCGAAGCTCCGGGGTGTCCTCGATGGACAGGATCTTCAGGTCCGGCTTGATGAAAAGAGATAGCGCGTTCAGGAGCGACGTCTTGCCTGTAGCGGTCCCTCCAGATATCAGTATGGACTTGCCGTGCTCGATGGCCAGCCACATGTACGCCAGCTGCATGCTGTTCGTCGTCCCGTAATCCAGCATGTGCGTCGGCGTCAGCGGATAGAACGTGAACTTCCTTATGGTGAAATTGGAGCCCCTCCTTGCGATATCCGTTCCCATCGTGCACTGGACCCTGCTCCCGTCGGGGAGGGCGGCGTCTAGCAGCGGCTCGGCGATGGAGATGGATTTCCCGCTCTTCTGCGCGAGCTTCAGGACGTACTCGTCAAGGTCGGTCTTGCTCTCGAACCATATGTTCGTCCTCATGGAGCCGAACTTCGGGTTCCTGTGGTAGATGTATAAGGGGATCTTTTCGCCGTCGCATGATATGTCCTCTATCTCCGGGTCGTGCATAAGCGGCGTGATGAGGCCAAGCCCTATTATGTCCTTTTCTATGTGGTACTGTATGATAGAGACCTTGGACGCGTCCATCGAGGGCATCTCCGAGATGGATTTCTGCACCTCCTTTCGGAGCAGCTCCTTTGCCTTAATCGCGCCGAGCTTGGAGAAGTTCACATCCAGCCGCTCCTCGATGTCCCTCTTGATCTTCTCAGACGCCTCCTTGTCCTGCGTGGAGAGCTTCGGCTCGACCACGTTGTAGACAAGGCTTCCGATCGACTCGTCCCACGCTATATGGGCGTATGCGAACACGAACTCCCCGGGCTTCGGCTTCTCGGGGATGAGGGGGTATTTCATGTTCACGTCCCGAAGCTCCCTCGTGTCCATGGGCATCCCGAAGCTCATACCCTTCATGTGGCTCATCCCGTGGGGCAGCTTTATGCCCTTGTAAACGAACTTCTTGGAATCGTCCGCCGCTGTATTCTCCCCTTCCTTGCCCTCCTGGACGGTGGAGACGCCTCCTGCGCCACCGGCGAAGAACCCGCCGGCTCCTCCCTTCCCCTGCAGCTGTATGCTCAGCGCCTGGGAGAGCGGGAACGGCATGCCCATCAGCTGGTCCACGGCCATCTGCTGGGCCTTGTTGGCGGTGTCCTTGGTCTGCTTCTCGCGCCTGGCGATTAGGCCCTTCTTGAAAGTCTTGGCTATGCGCCTGGCATTAAGGGAAGAAAGGCTGACCTTCTTTTTCGTTATCTTGGGCAGATTCAAGCGCATAAAAACCTCGCCATGGGATCTGACGCACAACCGGCACCTAAAGGCCGGTCGCAAGCATCACTCTATTATAATATTATTCCCTCTCTTATAAATTATAATTTCACC
>CAYRIP010000056.1:0-6481 GCA_964424395.1 uncultured archaeon
ATGACACCTCCCGTGCATGTGTTCGAGCCGCCGAATGGCCCTTCCCCTGAAGGGTAATTATGAGATTCGCACTTCCCCGCGAATCCATATTCCTTCCCATTATGATTTACGAATCTTATTACTCCGGCATCATCAGCGAACGCCATAACGACCCAGGGCTTGTTGAGGGTCTTGGTCGCATTCATTATCGTGTCCTTCAGCATGCTTTCGTAAGTGTGCTCCCTTGCAGTGGGCCCCTGCGAATAGTCCAATAGATGTACACGTCCGTTGATGGTCCCGTGCGCGGAATGCTCGCACCATGACTGGGCGTTCACCTCAAGGGATAGCTGGATCAGGTCCGCATCCACTGCGGTCCCTGCCCGTCCATAGCGATCCATCTGCCCTCTAAGGTAATCCTGGACCAGTCTCGTCTCCCCCGGAAGGAAGGAAAGCCTGTGGGCAGCGCTGAATGTTTCCAGATCCTGCCCGCTGAGATTGAAGAAGTTCCCAAAAGACAGGTCAGGTTTAGCCACTCTAGCCATTATTCTCACCCTTCGGAATCACAATATAAAACTGGACCTTGCTGTCTGCCAGCTTCTCTTCATTACAAATATGCTCTATCTGCTCCCTCGTGAGGTCGCCTACTATATCGTACTCGTCAATCTTCCTGACAGAACCAAGCTCTGTGCCAAAGATGGTATCCAGAGCCAATTTCGTGGCGTCCCCCCAGCTGTCGCTGATCAATGGCTTTCTCATGTAACTCACCCTTACCTTCCAAGATCCTTTATAATCCGCAGGGACATCCGGCTGCTCATAGATTGGGACGTTTCCCAGGAATTGGTGGTCTTCAACGACAGGATCGGCGAGGAGGACATCCCCGAATTCTCTTGCCTGTTCAGCGGGGATATTATCGGCAAAGAAATACAATGTTCTCGTCCCTACTGAATCGACAGGGACTCCCATGACTTTATTGATGTATCCGTGTGTCATCTCGCCTTTTATATCTGGGACACCCGCCTTTGAGCGCACTTCAATGACTGAGGGCATGACATGACCGAAAAAATTTGATATTGATAATTGGTAGAAAATAATTTAAGCATAGGGAGCGCATCGGTTCAAAATTGAAAGCTTTTAAATATTGGGTTACATGAATTAATTCTTAAGTGGTCGTTATGAAGGTTCCCGTTTACGGACTGAAAGGCGAAGTGAAGGGAGACGTCAGCGTCAGCAGGGCATTCTCAAAGCCAGTCAGGACCGATGTCATCAAGAAGGCCGTCCTTGCCGAGCAGGCCAGGAAGAGGCAGCCCTACGGGTCGGACCCCATCGCAGGGCAGAGGACATCCGCCAAGTACAAGGGGCGAAGAGGCATAAGGGGCAGCATGATGAACAGGGAGATCGCCAGGATGAAGAGGATCACCGCAGGCGGCTACCTGAGGATGAGGGCCAGGTTCGTGCCGCAGGCAGTAAAGGGAAGGCGAGCACATCCTCCCAAGGCAGGAAAGAACTGGCTGATGAAAATCAACAAGAAGGAGAGGATGATGGCCCTCGTTTCCGCAATATCAGGAACCGCCGATAAGGCGCTTTTAACTGACAGGGGCCACGCCATAGAAGGCATCAAGCACATCCCGCTCATACTTGACGACAAGTTCCAGGAGCTCAAGAAGAACAAGGATGTCATGGAGACCCTAATCGCCCTGGGCCTGGAGCAGGAGCTCGGCAGATGCAGCGAGACCAAGACCAGGGCCGGACGGGGCAAGACACGGGGCAGGAGGACGATCAGGAAGAAGGGCCCGCTCATAGTCATTTCTGAGGACAAGGGGATAGTGACAGCGGCAAGGAACATCGCCGGAGTCGACATCTCTGATATCAAGTGCCTTGAAGTCGGGTCTCTCGCCCCCGGCACCACGCCGGGAAGGCTGACCATCTGGACGAAGTCCGCCGCCGCCGCCGCAGACAAGCGGGCTGGCGGTTAAGGCGACAATCTGTTTAAAAAACTTTCTGTTTTCTAATAACTATGAAACCGGCCCAAACAGTGGAAGCGCTCGATTATGTGCCAAGGGACCTTGCGTTGGCCTACACGTCAGGCGGCAAGACATTCTATTTATCTCCGATAAAGGACATAACCGGCGGAGCGTTGGTCAGGCCGCCCTCCGTGATAGGGGAAAGGCTAAGATCTACGCAGAGATACAAGGCCTGGCATGCCCGCCAGATCGATGAGGGAAAGAGCACTTACGCTCCATTGTTCCCATGGGACGAAGAGCTTATCGCAGAACCCGATATCGCAGGGGCCTTCAGGTCATCGGTCAGGAAGTCTGAAGGTGCCGCCACATTATTCGATGCAATGCCGCATCAGGCCGTTAAGTACATGTATCTTCGTGGGAGAGAGCTTGAAGCCAAGGTCAAGTCCAAGGCGAGGCCGGGGGGAACGACACCGAACTATAATGTTGTCTTCATGGAAAGCCCCTTCCTAGACCCAAACGGCGACATCCAGCTTGCCAGGATGAACTGCACATGCGGGGACTTCGCTTACAGTACTGAGAAGGGCAGCCCCGATTTCCTTGTGAGATGCCTCCACCAGGCGGCCCTCACCCAGGAATTCTGGGCCAGAACGGAATATCCGGAGACAAACAGAAAGGTAACCGTGAAGCCTGGCAGCAAGACAGGCCCGATTTTCATGCCTTTCACCTTCACTGAGAATTACAGACCGACTAGGGGCGGCGGATTCAAGCCGCAAAACCCCCATCTTGCAGCCCTCGAGTACGATGCTCTCGTTGCATATTACATTCTGAAGGGAGCCGGCAACGAGCATTTCGGGATAGACAGGAAGTTGTATGGGCTGTCCGAGATCTACAGCCCGACCACGCTGAATGCCATAAGAGAAAGGATGATCAAGAGGGCTGTGATCGGCCAGAGGCCCATGAGGAGGGGCAAGGCTCCAAGGGGGCTCGTCAAGGCGGAGAGACATGTTTTCAGGCAGATGGCCAGGGTATTGGCGGAAGCGGGATACAGGCCCGTAGGGAGATGCCTTGAGCTTGGGGATAACGTCGCCAAGAGGTTCGAGAACGGCGATAACGCGGTCAGCATAGTCACGGGCAGCGTCCCCATGCATTACACCGTCAGGACAGGCGTGAATTCCGGAAGGGTGAGGCCGACAGGTTCCTATCGAGGCGCCACGGACCCGTTCTTCCTCTTCGGGAACGGCGACATCTGGGGATACGATGACTACAGCATGTCCGATACCAGCTTTCAGGTGCAGCTCCCATCAGCCATGAGGATTCCGGAAAGCAAAAGATCGATCCCGATAGCGGTCCCCGATGTCCTCAAGAACCGGTGGAGGCAGGCGATAAGGAAGAGCAACCCCGGAAACAGTGAAAGGAAGCTGAAGTATGCGAGGTTGAAATATTGAGACGGTTTACTTAGAAACCATCATTCCTTCAATTGCTGTGCGGCCTTAGTAACGATGTCAAAATAAGTTGCGATTAGCATATCAGGGCCATTTTCCCACAGCCCCTTCACAACACCCTGCATCGCAGCAGAGGATATCTGCTGGGATTTTTCAGTCCTCATATCCCTGGGCACGTAAAGGACACCGCCTTCGAAGTCGCTCTCCATAGTCTGCTGGTCAGGTAGGGAAGCATCCCCCCTATATTCATTCTGGAAGCATGCCACGACACTCGGGGTGCCGACAAGTATCGCCTTTGCGAAATCTGCCCCATCATACAGGCGAGGGCAATCGCCGACGTTCTCCCTTGTGACCGTTGAGCAAAGAAATACCCTCAGCTTGCCTCCCCGGTATGCGGGAGACATGACCCACGGGTCCTGACGACCGCTGCTTGCATCTTCATCAATTCCGGTCATGACCTTGATGTTGGTATCAGGAACCGTCTCACAGTTCTTGCTCAGCCAATCAAGCGTCCGAATTCTTGACGTCTGCCCTACGACCTCAGCACCGAAGCCGTACTGATCGCTAATAGCCCTGATGGCTTTTGTCATGCAGTATGGTGATAAGCCGCAGGTATCCCCTATCCGGTATCCCAGTGCGTGTACTGCATTTGGTTCTGTTGGTGTTTTCATATCCTGTTTTTGGGAGAAAAGTTTTTTAAATGTCTATTATTAATTATTTTATAGTAGCGAATATCGTCTAGGACCATATATGCTGATACGTTCAGCACTTCACTACCGCGCTTGCGGCGATCTCCCTGTACGTCTGAAAAGGGAAATCAAAGCCGCTCGTCCATAGTCCCTTCACCAGCTGGTCCATGGCGCCCAAGGAAGCCTGTATCGATCGGTCGGACCGCATGTCCCTTGGAAGATGAAAGACCCCGTTCTCTGTATAATCCCAATGCATGAGTTCTGTGTCCGGAAGAGCGGATTTGCCATAATCATTGTCCTGGAACAGAAGGACGATCTTAGGTATGCCTGTGACTATGTCCCTTGCGAACATGTCCCCGTCAAACAGCAGCTTGCTGTCTCCTGTATCCTCTATGGTGATCTTGGAGCAGATCATCATCCTGACGTCTCCCGGCAGATACTGATGCCACATGACGAAAGGGCGGGGAGGCCCACTGCCGACGTCATGGTTATAAATCTCTCCGGTGTTGACCCGCACCAGCTGTTCTGTTTGGATTCCGTACTGCTCCAGCTTCTCCTTGACGCCGAACCTTGACACTGCCCAGTCGACATTTGCCCCGAGGCCGTATCGGTCGCTTGTGCCCCGAAGAGCAGCCAATAGCGAATACTCACCGCCCTGGTATGTGTCGAACGGACCCGTTCCCATTGCGATCATCACGTTTGGCTCATCTAAGAGGGACATGACATTGAAATGGTCGAATAGATTTATAAATATGTAATATTACTTATCGACAAGTAACAAATAATATAATAGAGCATCCAAAGGGCAAATCTATAAATAGTTTCCTTTATAAATTGAAAGAAATATAAGTATAGTTTGACAGTTAACAGGTATCGACTATGGCGGAAAAGGAAAAGAAGAAACCGGCGAAAGAGGCCGCGGACAAGAAAAAGGCAGCCCACAAAGCGGAGGCGAAGCCGGCGAGGAAAGATGCGAAGAAGAGAGAGGTGCACGCGAAGCCAGCCAAGCACGAGGGAAATGCCAAGGAGAAGGGCTCAACGAAGGGGAAGAAGCCCAAGAGCGGAAAGGACCCATGGAGGGTGCTCAAGTTCCCCCATCTAGCAGAGAAGAGCATGAACATGGTCGAGTTCGAGAACAAGCTAACATTCATAGTCAGGAGGGAGGCGACGAAGACCCAGATAAAGGACGCCGTCGAGAACCTCTTCGACGTCAAGGTGCTCAAGGTCCAGACCGAGGTGACCTCGAAGGGGGCCAAGAAGGCCTATGCGAAGCTTAGCCCGGAGCACTCGGCCAGCGAGATCGCATCGAGGCTGGGCATGGTGTGATATTGATATTATGGTGCATGTGATCAAATGGGAAAGAGGATAATATCTCAGAGGAGAGGGAAGGGATCTTCCACTTACAGGAGCAGGAAGGGCAACTTCATGCGCGCGCTGAGCTACAGCAAGGTCAGCGGGACCGTAAAGGACATCGTGCATGATCCGGGCAGGACAGTGCCGGTGGCCGTGGTCGACTACCTGGACGGGAGCAAGGGCAACATACTCGCCAAGGAGGGCCTGGCCGTAAACGACAGCACACATGAAGTCGTGATGGCGCTTTCAGACATTCCTGAATCCAAGCCCATATTCGCGATAGAGGGCAGCCCGAACTCGGGGCCCATGTTCTGCAGATCGGGAGGCTCTTTCGCGACGATAGTGTCAAAGGACAAGAAGGCCTGCATCGTGCAGTTCCCGAGCAAGAAGACGAAGTCCCTCAATCCCGCCTGCAGGGCCGTTCTCGGCGTTCCGGCAGGTTCGGGCAGGCAGGAGAAGCCGTGGGTCAAGGCCGGCAACAAGTGGATAGCGATGCACAGGAGGGGAAAGCTGTATCCGAGGACAAGCGCAAACGCAATGAACGCCGTTGACCACCCGTTCGGGGGGTCCTACAGCGGCGTCAACAAGTCCAAGACCGTCTCGAGGAACGCTCCGCCCGGCAGGAAGGTCGGGTCAATAGCGGCGAAGAGGACAGGGAGGAAGAAAAGGTAGCGGGGCTGTCATCGCATTTATAAAGAGAGCATATTGTGATTATTATGGCAAAGTTCACGTACAAGGGGAAGAGCATGGAGGAGGTCAACGGTCTCAGCCTGGAGGATTTCAGCAGGCTGCTGACGTCAAGGCCCAGAAGGTCCCTGAAAAGGGGTCTTACCGATACCCAGAAAAAGCTTCTGGAAGACATTAGAAAGGACCCGGGGAAGTTCCACAGGACGCATTGCAAGGAGATGGTGGTAGTGCCCGAGATGGTTGGCTCGAAGCTGGGGGTCTACAACGGGAAGGAGTTCGTGACGATCGACATCAAGGACTTCATGATCGGTCACAGGCTCGGGGAGTTCGCTCTGACCAGGAAGCAGGTCAAGCATTCCGCTCCCGGGTT
>CAYRIP010000057.1:0-6315 GCA_964424395.1 uncultured archaeon
CTTCCTTTAGGAATGCGACCATGGATTCGACCTCTTCCTCCTGGGCGTTCTGGAACTTGAGATACACCCTGAAGGTGAAGTATCCCAGCTTGGACATGTCCACTATCGCTGTGTATCCATTGATGACCCCCGTTTCCTCGAGCTTCTTCATCCTGTATGAGACGAACTCCTTGGATCTTCCTACAGTGCTGGAAAGGCTGCTCAGGCTCTTGCTCGCGTCCTTTTCAAGCTCATAGAGGATTTTGCTGTCCCAGGCGTCCATTTTCACTACCATTTTTAATATATTGTAACAAGTTTTATATAATTTACGTTTTGTTAAAAATATTTCTTTTTTATTTTAATAATAGACTCAACACCACCTAATCGACTAAGCACAATCCGTTCAAAATCACTGGTGTTGCCATGAATAAGAAAAAGGAAATGTATGAGGACGAGAAGGCATTCGAAAAGACATTCGACTACGGGTTCTTGTCAGAATACCTGAGGCAGGCCCAATGGGCCGAGATGGTTGAACTGAAGAAGGCAATATTCGAATTGCATGCCTCTCAAGGGAGACCGATCTCATTATTGGACGTTGGGATAGGCAACGCCCGATTCCCGAAACACCTATCAGGGATAAGGGAAATCTGGGACTTGGTCGGGCAGTATGACGGTATAGATAACGTGAAGAGGTGTGTCGATCTATCGAATCGTGTCATATCTGAAATGGGTCTTGGAGATAAAGTCGATGTGACGCTGCTTGATGCTGTCAATCTCGATAGACTTGGCAAGAAATACGGGATGATAATCTACACTTGGTTCACCGCAGGAAATTTCTACCCAGCTGATTTCCCATTCGATAGATACCTTCCTAGCAAAGAGAAAAGGTTTGACATTTCAAGGAACAATAAATTCGAAAGGATATTTCGGAATTCTTATGATATCCTTGAACCTGACGGGGAGATCATAATTGGATCGGTGTACGTCGATAACGACAGCACGAGAAGGAAGCAGGAGGATTTCTATAAAAAATGCGGGATGACCGTCACAACGGATGATATGGACACTTTCACAGCAACCAAAGAGAGATTCTGGTCCCAGAGATTCTCAGAAGATAGAATTAGGGATTATCTGGATTTCATTCCCCAGGATTCCATATATTTCACAAACCTGGACACATATGATTTTGCGATGATGGCAAGGATACGAAAATGTTAAAGAACTGATCATATGCTATCTTATTTTCCGCTGATGGTCATGAACTGGGCAAGCAGGGCCTCGAGCTGTATCTCCGGGGTCCCGCCCTGGTTGAGCCGAAACTCGTAGTCCCCAAGCTTCTCCAGCATGATAAGCCTCTTCTTGTCATCAATGTCGGCCTTGATGATATGCGAATGGAGTCCCTTGATGATGTCGTCGCCGGCAAGCCCTTGCGATATCAGCATGTCGTAGAGCTTCTTTCTCGCATCGGAGAAGCTGCCTCCGATGGCAAGGGTCACGAGCTCCCCGATGTCCTCCGGCTTCACCTTCGCGACGACCTCGTACACGCCATCCCTGCTTATCTTTGGAAGGGTCGAGCAGGCCTGCAGAATGTTCGTCGCCTTCCGAAGGTCTCCCTCGCTGATCTCGTATATAGCATCGAAAGCGTCATCTGTGGCGGACAGCTTCTCCTTGCCGGCGATGGCGCTAATGCAACTCTTCACATCATCCTTGCCAAGCTTCTTGAACCGAAAGACCGAGCATCTCGACTGGATGGGCTCTATGAGCCTGCTGGAATAGTTGCAGCTGAGGATGAACCTGCATACGTCCGAGAACTTCTCCATCGTCCTCCTGAGAGCCTGCTGCGCCTCGGGGGTCAGCAGGCGGCTGATCGCTGCCGATGGGCTTCATCATGGCGAAGCTCTTTATCCTTCCCCTCACGACGTCTATGCCGCGCTGGTCGCTGGCGTTGGTCTCCTGGAAGTTCTCCCTCCAGTGCTCGCCGAAGAGCTCCTTGGCAAGGCATAGCGCGGCCGTTGTCTTCCCGACCCCGGCCGATCCCGCAAAGAGCATGTTTGGGACGCTGCCCTGCTTCACCCAGGACTTCAGCCTGTCCACCACATGGACCTGATTGACGATTTCGCCAAGCTTCCCTGGCCTGTACTTCTCAGTCCACACCTGCATAGACATAACAAAGAATAAATGCGGTGATTTAAATCTTAATGGCAAGGTTGTCGGCTCGTGTGTATTTAAAATTTTTTAGATAAAAACAATTATGCCATATCAAGGTATTAAGAACTTATTTTCCTTCATTTTCAGCCACCAAATTCGCTGTTACAGATGCGGCATTGAATTTCTTGGCGATACATCTTTCACCATACAAACCGATGAGCTCGTTTCCGAAAACGAATCCGTTGAAGACAACATGAGAATGTTGGCACATCGCTACCAACTCACCCCAGAAGGCGGCGATGTGAAATACGATGTTACAATTCCGATAGACTACATGGGTGCATTATCCGGCGTCGAGGAAGTGACACTGGTTGAAGATTATCAGAGGTTATTGGGCCTGCCAGTCACAAGGCTCAGTCTCAACCTGCCTGATGGCACATCGGTTAATGTTTTGAAGTTGGAAGCGGCAGAAAGCGTCAGAACTAACGAAAGCATCTTTGTTGCAGATTGAGCTTGATATTCCAAAGCATAAATAGGCTCCGTCGCCTATTATGAATATGAATAGCATCCCATTTCTCCTGTTTGCTGCCATCGCTTTCCTTGGAATCATGCAGCCCTGCTCCGGCGCGATAATAATCGACCCGGAGAACGTCACATACATGGCAGCGGATGTCATCCAGTCAGGCCACATCAAGCTCAATGCCCTGTCGTCGTCATCACTGGCCGAGGAGCTCAGGCTCTATCTCTACGTCCCCCAGAACGACAGCAGGCAGGAATCGATGATAACGAAGGTCCTGGGTCCCCATTCCTTCAGGATATCCCAAGACAAGCACGGAAACGCCCAGATAGTGCTCGAATGGAAGGAACCGTCCCTGGACATGGACATAGATTACCTAGTCGAGACGAGGGTCGAGGTCCATGAGAGGTCAAGCCAGCGGATAAGGAATTTCCCGCTGACCGATCTTACCAGGCCGTCACTTGGCATAATCGAGGACGCCTATGAGGTCGGCGGGGGGCAGAGAAGCATCGAGAAGATGCTGGCAGTGGGGGCCTGGGTATACGATTACACGACTTACGATATCTCGCACGAGCAGGAGACCCTCCCTGCCCAATGGGTCCACGAGAACAGGGAAGGGGTCTGCGACGAGTTCACCAACCTCTTCCTGTCGATGACAAGGGTCCTGGGCTACAACTCATGGTATGTCGCGGGGTACGCGTTCCTCGGTGGCAGGCAGGTGGACGCGAACTCATTCGGGGCGCATGCCTGGTCGGAGATAAGATACGACGGGAAAACATACAGCATAGACCCCACATGGGCGGAGTCCCCGGTCGATGCGACACATATAGCCATGGCAAGGCTGCCCGATTCAAACTTCACGGAGCTCACCGAAGCGAAGAGCAGGAACGTCGGCATAGAATGGACGAAGGAGGAGACAATCGTGCAGCTCAAGGAATTCACCGAGAGCCCGAGGATAGGCCTGGATGTGGAGATCGTCCCTGATTCCGCGCAGAGCGGCAAGAACGTCCTGCTGATGGCGGACATGCGTGCCGACGGGTGCATCCTAAGCATGGCCAGCTTGAGCTCATGCATAGACTCCGAGTCGAGAAAGCCTCTCCTGGATATCGATGAGCCGAAGAGGCCTGTTCTTTTCTGCGACAGCGCAAAAGAGATTTGGACGGCGACCGTTCCCCCGGTCCCGGCAGGCATGATGTACACATGCCCTTTGGTCGCCGCTTCCGGCGGGGCCCGATCGAGACCGGTCATCTCATTGAAGAACGAAGTGGGGGTCGCGACCCCGGATATCTATGTCTCCACCCAGAAGATCCTCACGCCGGGACAGTCATTCGATGCCTGGGTCACCCCCCAGAACCCAGGATTCGGCAGCATGGTGCTTAGGATATTCGCAATCCTCGGCGACCAGGTAATCGAGAAGGTCATAGACCTTTCTGGCAAGCGCACTGGAAGCATTATCTTCGAGATGAAGGCTCCCAAGAATCCGGGCGAGTATATGCTGACGGCTTTCTCGAGCAGCGGGGACATGGTTACCGAGGCGCTGACAGTCATCAGCGGCAGGCAGCTAAAGATAACCGAGATCGGAATCCCGGTCAAGATACTGCTCGGCGAGAGCAAGACGGTCAACATCACCCTCAAGAACTTCGGCGACGCCACGACGGGCGAGCTGAAGGTCAGCATAGGGGAATATGAGGAGACGAGATCCATCGAGCTTGAGGCCAACGGGACCGAGAGGGTGGGCTTTTCCTACACGCCGGATTCCGCCGGCGAGAAGGTTGCCAGCATCACGCTCCTTGACAGCGACGGCGAATACCAGGACGCCTGGGTCGGTAATATCAAGGCAAATGATGCGGCGACATTCAAGGAAGGCGTATCGAACCAGCTGGAGGATTTCATCGCATGGCTGATCGGGGCGATCGGCTCCCTTTTCGGGCTCTAGGCTGGATTCCTTCAGATTTTTAAAAACCAGCTTCTCCCAGATTATAGGATGGACCACATCAAGTTCATAACCGGGAAACCTGCAATCATGGTGGGCAACAGCCTTGTCATCGCGGACCTTCATCTCGGCATAGAGCGTGAGTTCTACAAGTCGGGCATCAGGTTCCCCTCCCAGACGGGCAAGGTACTTGGAAGGATTTACGACCTTCTTGAGGAGACGGATCCGGAAAGGCTTATAATGCTTGGCGACGTCAAGCACAAGGTGCCGGGTATCTCATTGCAGGAGGCAAGGGAGATACCCAAGTTCCTCAAGCAATTATCGGATAGGGTCGAGGTATGGATAGTGCCCGGAAACCATGACCCCGGGATCGGGGAGTTCGCCCCGAAGGCCGTGAAGATACAACCGGCCACAGGCGTCATTATCGACGGTGTCTACCTCAACCACGGCCACACATGGCCGAGCCCCGGTTTCCTGAAGTGCGAAACCATAGTGCTTGGCCACCAGCATCCGCTCGTCGAGTTCAAGGACAAGCTCATGTACAGGTTCGTGGAGCCCGTATGGATAAGGGGAAAGCTTTCCCGGGAAAGGATCGAGGCGAGGTACAAGACCGTCCCCGAGTCGCTCCCAGACGTGGTGATAATGCCCGCGTTCAACGGGATCTCCGGCGGCATAGCGATCAACGGCAGCCAAAAAGGCAGGTCCGTCGATGATTACATAGGGCCCCTTCTAAGGTGCGTAGACCAGAATACCGTCAGCGCTCATCTTATCGACGGCACCTATCTTGGGAAGCTCAAGGACCTGAAGGGTGCCAAACCTTAATTAAACTCCCGATAGGAAATATAATCATGTACTCCGGCAAAATCCAGGAAGCGCTGAAGAGGAATAGGATTAAGGTCGGTGACAGGATCGTCGTCGATAAGGGAGGCAGGCGGTACGAAGGCATGCTGATGCCAAGGATCGAGCTTGGCAACCAGAACGCGATCGTCCTGAAGCTCGATAACGGCTATAACATAGGCGTGGATTTCCAAGGCGCCAAGATCGTCCCTTCGAAGTCCCCCGAACCCAGATCCGTGAAAGATGAGGAGGAATTCGAGCTGGGCGGGGTCAGGCCGGAACTCACGAAGGTCAGGTTCGACAAGAAGAAGCCGCCCGTCTCGATAATCACGACAGGAGGGACGATAACGAGCAGGGTAGACTACAAGACCGGGGGCGTTACCGCCCTGATGAGCCCGGAGGAGATGGTATATAACATCCCCGAGCTTGCTGATTCCGCCAACCTCAAGATGCTGAGCCCTTTCACGATCATGAGCGAATCGATGACGCATGAGCACTGGCAGCAGCTCGCCAAGGCGGTGGCAAAGGAGCTGAAGAGCAGCATGGGCGTGATCGTCACGCATGGCACCGACACTCTCCATTTCACCGCCGCCGCCCTCTCATTCATGCTTAAAGACATCGGAAAGCCGGTCGTCCTTGTCGGGGCGCAGAGGTCAACCGACAGGGGCTCTAGCGACGGGGCGTTCAACCTGCTATGCAGCACCAGGGTTGCCCTCTCGGACATGGCAGCCGTCGGCATATGCATGCATGGCAACATGGCCGATGATTACTGCATCTTCACAAGGGGTACCAAAGTCAGGAAGATGCACACATCCCGAAGGGACGCCTTTCGGCCAATCAATGACAAGCCCCTTGCAATGGTCTGGCCGGACGGGAATATCAAGCTGATGCAGCAGGTCCC
>CAYRIP010000058.1:0-3165 GCA_964424395.1 uncultured archaeon
CGCTGAGCTTGGACGCCGCCATCACCTTCTTCTTGAGCTCGGTCGTCTTGCTCTTGCTCTTCAGACCTGCCAGCACAAGGAAGAAATGCGGGACCGACGTGAAATGGATCTTCGGCATGTAGATGTCAAGGACCTTGATTATGTCCAGCTCCGTGACAAGGCCTATGAGCTTGTCCCCCTCAACAACGGGGGCTCCCGAGATCCTGCTCTTCGTGAATACCATCAGCGCCCTGTGGAGCGTGTCGTCTGCCTTGAACGTTATCAGCTCCTTTGTCATAATGTCCTTTACCTTCATGGTATCACTTCACGGCGGTTATGTAATAGTACTCATAGAACATGCCGCTGTCCTTCTCTATACTAATTTCTTTGAATCCAGCCCTCTTAAATGTGTTCCTGATATTATCCGACGACTTGAGGTATTCGGGTCCTGGGAACATAAGGACCCTGCCGAAATCCATGATGCTTAGCCTCGCCCCCTTCTTCATGGCCCTCCGAAGCATCCTTAGCATCTCGGTCGGGTTCTGCTGGTATGACAGCACGCCTACCGATATGACCGCATCGAACGTCTCCGGCTCGAAAGGGATAGGCTCCATCCCCTCTTTCACGAAAACGACGTTCGGAAGACCCGGGAGGGTCTTGGCCTTCTCAACGCTCTTCTGCAGCTGCTTGATGGATATGTCGGCAGCGACGATCTTTCCGTCCTCGCCCGCCTGTTCGGCAAGAACCAGCACGTCTGAACCGGTCGCGCACCCGTAGTCGAGCACGATGTCCCCCTTCTTCACCTGGGCATTTAGAATCACCTTCTCCCTCTTGCCCTTGCCATACCATATCGGGGACAGGACGTCATAGAGGAATGAGAACGAATTGTAGAAGTTCTCGACGGCCTTCTTGTCGTACTGCATCCGTATAAGGACGTACAGGGGTATCCCGAACGCTATCAAGAGAAGCCCCATAAGCATCAGAAGCATCGGGATCTGGGTCAGAAGGACCAGGCAGAGCAGCAGTGCTATCCCAGGCACGGCAACCGGAAGGTCCACGAGCCTGTCTATGGGCTTCTTCTTCAGCTTGATGACAGAAAGGGCGCAGAGGGCATAGAGTATGAGGGCGTTCGCCATCAAGAGGAATACCGATCCCTCATACGACCCGGTGATCGAAATGAAAAAGGCGAAAGCCGCCTGTACCATAAGGGACTTGCCGGGGGTCTTGTACTTCTTGTTTATCTCCCCGAACGACTTCAGGAATAGCTTGTCCTTCGCCATCGCATAAGGCAGCCTCGCGGTCGTCAGTATCCACGCGTTGAGCACAGCCAGGCTCACTATCAGTGCTCCTCCGGTCATGAGGAAGCCGGCCATCGTCCCATACGCCGCGTTCATAGCATCGGACAACGGCGAGACGGAATGGGCGAGCGTCTGGTAATCGAGGATGCCAAGAGTCACGAAGACCGTCAGCAAATAGAACGTCATGATCAGTATGGTCGAAAGTACCAGGCCCATGGGGATATTCCTCTTCGTGTCCTTCACCTCGCCGGCTATGACCGTCGTGGTCTCCCACCCTATGAACGGCTCGACTATGAGGACAGCGGTCATCCCGAGGGCAGAAAGTCCCAGCGGGAAGAGAGGGTCGAAGTTTGCCATGTCGACCTTCGGGAGCCCAAGGATTATGAACATGAGCAGGACGGAGAACGTCCCCAGGGTGAAGACCAGCTGTACGCGGCCGCCGTGCTTTACGCCGGTGAAGTTTACAAGGGTTATCACCCCTATGACGAAAGCGTAGAGCAGCATCGTCTCGATCGACGTGAGCTCAAAGAACTGCCCGATGTAATAACCGATGGCTATGGTGTGCGTGCCTATGTATATGCACGCCATTATCCACGCGGTCCATCCCGTTATGAAGCCCCAGAAGTTGCCCATGGCCTCCCTGACGTATACGTACGGCCCTCCGGTCATGCTGTAGCTGGATGACAGCTCGATGAAGCACAGGCTTATGGGTATGGTCAGCATTCCCACGACAATCCAAATGATTATGGATCCAGGGCCCAGCAGCCCGCCCGCTATGCCGGGGATTATGAAGATGCCAGTCCCCATGATGGCGCCCGTGCAAAGCATCACCACATGGACCAGGCCGAGGTCCTTCTTCAGCTCTTCAGCCATAAAACATATTTCTTCTAGCAACCATTTATAGGTTATGAGCAAAGAAGATGAGATCGAGAATATCGAGGCGGAGATAAGGAAGACCCCTTACCACAAGGCGACCCAGGCCCACATAGGCAGGCTCAAGGCCAAGCTGGCGAAGCTTCGGGCGGAAGGCGAGAAGTGCGGGGGCAAGGGCCAGGCCGTTGGATATGCCGTGAAGAAGTCGGGCGACGCCACCGTGCTCCTGGTCGGGTTCCCAAGCGTGGGCAAGTCGACGCTGATAAACATGCTCACCAACGCGGAATCCAAGACAGCGGACTATGATTTCACGACGCTTGACGTGATCCCGGGGATGCTTGAGCACAACGGGGCTAAGATTCAGATGCTGGACATCCCGGGCATGATAATGGGAGCCAGCAAGGGCAAAGGGCGGGGAAAGCAGCTCCTCTCCGTCGTCAGGAACGCCGATCTCATTCTTCTTGTCGTGGATGACATAAACCAATTGGATAAGGTGCGGAAGGAGCTATATGACTCGGGATTCAGGCTGGATCAGCGGAAGCCGGATGTCAGGATCAACAGGAAGTATGCCGGAGGCCTGAGCATCAACCTCGCGGTGAAGAAGCCCTCGCTCAGCATTGATGCGATACGGTCTGTACTCAAGGAGTTCAAGGTGCTCAACGCGGACGTCCTCATCAGGGCGGATGTAAACGTCGACCAGCTCATAGACATCACACTCGACAACAGGGTATATGTGCCTTCCATTGTTGTCATGAACAAGATCGATAAGATGGAGGGTAGCGGTTCCGGGATCACGCGCCTATTGCCGGAAGGGGCAATCGCCATATCGGCCATGAAGGGGGAGAACATCGGGAAGCTGAAGGACATGGTATGGATGAAGCTGGAGCTTCTGAGGATATACATGAAGCGGATCGGGAAGGAGCCCGACATGAAGGAGCCATTCATCCTGCCGAAGGGCACGACCGTCTCGGTCGTCGCCGAGAAGGTCCTGAAGAAGCACGCGAAGGGCCTGAAG
>CAYRIP010000058.1:3175-4504 GCA_964424395.1 uncultured archaeon
GAAGTACGCGAGGATATGGGGACCCTCCGCGAAGTTCGACGGGCAGCATGTAGGAGGGCGGCACCGCCTCAAGGACTGCGACGTGGTGGAGCTTCACGCATAGTGGGACCGTAATCTCTCCCACATTCCGATAAGGCTATAAATATGAACTACAATTAGTTGTTATGCCGATGCAGAGACAGACAGCCATCCGAGTGAGGATAGTGGACCTGGTCAGCGGGGAATGGGTCAAGAAGGAGGGCATGGAGCCAAGCTACGTTATCACCCCGCGAAAGGAGAGCGTCAGCAGGGCGAAGGTCGTCGGCACGGTCGTGTCCAAGTTCGTCTCAGAGGACGGCAACTTCGGCTCCATAACAATAGACGATTCCACGGGCACCATCCAGGGAAAGCAGTGGAAGGAGATCGAGCTGATCACAGCGGCCAACCATGGGGACCTAGTCTCCATGATAGGCAAGGTAAGGGAATACGAGGGGGACATCTACATGGTCCCCGAGATATTGCGGCCGGTCGGCCCAGCGGAGGAGGCGCTGGCAAGGCTCCAGGTCCTGAAGAAGCTGGGCAAGCCCGCCGAGGCAGCAAAGGACGGTAATGCAGCGGAGCCCCAGAAGAAGACGGACGCGGACCAGCTGAGGAAGAGCATAATGACCATCATAGAGGGCAGCGAGGACGGCATCAGGTACAACGATCTCGTGGAGAAGGCCAAGGTCCCTGAAGAGGACCTTGAGGGCGTCATCAACGAGCTTCTCGGCGAGGGCATATGCTACGAGCCGACGCCTGGAAAGATAAAGAAGATATAGGCCGTTTTGGCGCATTTCTGCAAACAATGCCTTTCTTCATTCAGATGCCAACGTATTCAGCGCCTTCTCCACTTCCACGATCCGGCAAACCACCGCTGCTGCGGTTCGACCCCGAGCGGATCTCCGGGCAATTAAGGTAAATATCGTCATTTGGGTCGGCCGTTTGTTGATGCGGGGATATATTGTCTGCTCTGAAACTTCCGCTGTACCTCCTGCGCAGGACCGGCAGGGCTCTGGACTCATCGGACGCATCCATTGTATCACTTCCACAATCACTTACAATTTCAATCTTACGTTAAGATTATTAAAGACATGTACATGTCCGGAAAATGAAGAGCTATTTCTTGATCTTCTCGAGCTGTACCGACCCGCATTTGGGGCACACCCTCGTGACTGGCTGCATCACAATGGGCTTTCCCGTCCATCCGCATTTCTGGCATTCGTATTTCGCCATAAGACCACTATCCGATATCAGTTTGCCCGGCACACCTATAAATATAATTCTTTCCGCCATTAAATAACTATGTCGATT
>CAYRIP010000058.1:4514-6118 GCA_964424395.1 uncultured archaeon
GCTCGCCGAGAAGCCCGATTCGTCTCCCCTGAAGAAGGGTGAGTACGAGAAATCGATAGTCAAGCTTCTTAGGAAGATAGACGACAGCAACAGGAAGGGCGACAGGGCAAGGACCGCCTGGCTCTACCAGATGGCCTCCGTCCTGGCGAGGAGGGCCAGGCGCTGGGACGACAGCGTCAATTACGCGCTTCAGTCCGCTCATAACAGCGAAAGGGACGGGAAGCTCTTCAACGCCGGATGGTCCTACAGGTCCGCTGCGATCGCATCCAAGGAGAAGAAGGACTACAGGGACGCAGTGGATTACGCGCTCAAGGGGGCGAACAGCTTCATGCTATCCAAGAGCAACTACGCTGCCAAGTGGTGCTACCAGCTCGCCGCGCAGGCGTGCGAGGGGGATGGCGACGCCGAGAGGGCGATCGAGATGCACAAGAAGGCCTGCAGCATCGAAAGGGATGACGACACCGAGCAGCAGATCGAGAGGCTGAAGTACGTGGTCATGCATCCGAAGGTGGACCAGTACGCCGACAGAAGCGAGGTGTATGAGTACGACCCGGTGAGGTTCGAGGTGTTGGTCGAGAACCACGGCAGGGACGTCCTGAAGGACATCGTCGTGGGCGACAGGGACGCGAAGCTCACACACGAGATCGCCCAGCTTAAGCCGGGCGAGGTCAAGATATTCTCCTACGATGCCATAGGCAGGCTGGGGTACATGCACTCGCCCTACAACATGGTGACGTGGAAGAACATGAAAGGCAAGGCGATGGACATGGAGCTTGAGCCAGCAAGCGTCCTCGTTAGGCCGAGGATCCAGGTGAATTCATACGTCAGCCCTGACCCAGTCATCAATAAGGAGAGCGAGCTCGTGGTGCTCGTAAAGAACCTCTCTTCGGGCACGGTCTACGAAGTGAAGCTCGATGTCGATTTCCCCGACCACATAAAGGCCGCGAAGTCCAGCCCGAACACGTTCAAGGCGATAGCGCCGGGGGAGGAGAAGGGCACCGACTGGAAGATCACACCATCGGTCCTGGGCATGCAGAGGATCGCCCGGGGCGTGATATGCATGAAGGACGAGAACGGGACGGAGTTTCGTGAGGGACTGAAGGGTATATCTGCCGACGTGCTAGAAAAGCCCCACCCGGACCGCAGGGCATACGCGAGAAAGGAGGATTTCAAGCAGGAGAAGAAGCACTTCGACAGCAGCATCACAGCCTACCCGATAAGCGAGAGCCGGTACGTGGAGCTTAGCAGCAGGCTCTGGAACCAGCAGAGGGGCTACACACTGAAGGGCGCCGGCCTCGACGTGGTCGTGCATCACGTGGAGGAGAACTGCAAGGACATGGCGCTTGTGTCGCGCCACGACCTAGAGGGAGAGAAGATGCTCATGTACTCGTTCAGGCTGGGGGACACACATGACCTGCTCACGACCATAGTCAAGGAGGAAGAGGGATTCGTGCATCTCATACTCAAGCTCTACTCCGGCGACAAGGAGAAGCTCTTGCCGACGCTTGAGAGGATATCCAAGCTGATCAGGTACACCATCGACACGGAGACGGACGCAAAAGAGGTCGAGAGGGTCGAGATAAAGAAGATCATAAACATCGTGG
>CAYRIP010000059.1:0-6078 GCA_964424395.1 uncultured archaeon
GGACTTCGTGAACGGGTTCGGGGGATTCGAGCGGTTCTCCAAGCATGTTACCAGGGACCAGCTGATGGGGGTCAACGGGCTTGGCCCGGAGACCGCCGATTCCATACTCCTCTATGCGCTAGGAAAGCCGTTCTTCGTGGTCGACGCATACACGAAGAGGGTGTTCACAAGGCTTGGATTCGAGGACAAGAAAGGCTATGAGGAATGGAGGGGGTTCTTTGAGGGGAACCTCCCCCGGGACGTTGGTCTCTTCAGGGAGTTCCACGCGCTGATAGTCGAGCTCGGTAAGAACAGCTGCAGGAAAATGCCGCTGTGCGAGGGGTGCGTGCTCAGTAGCTGCTGCACGGCCGCCGGGAGGATGGGATGAAGAGCAACATAGCGTTGATAGGCTTCATGGGGACCGGGAAGACGACGGCCGGCAGTATGCTGGCCAGGATGCTTGGCAGGAGGTTCGTTGAGACCGACGAACTGGTCGAGGAAAGGGCGAAGAAGCCCATCAATAGGATATTCGCCGAGGATGGCGAATTCTCATTCAGGCGCATCGAGAGGGACGTCATAAAGGATGTCAGCTCGTCGGAAGGGCAGGTGATAAGCTGCGGGGGAGGCGCCGTCCTTGACGAGGACAATGTGGATGCCCTGAGGAGAAGTTCGATTGTGATACTGCTGACGGCCTCTCCTGGAGCCATTCTGGACAGGACTTCAGGAGGCGATACCAGGCCTATGCTGACGGATCCGGACAGGCTGGGCAACATCAAGGCGTTGCTTGCGACCAGGACGAGGGCGTACTCGTCAGCGGCCGATTTCAGCATCGACACGACCATGATTCGAGTAAACGAGGTCGTTGACGAGATAATTCGTAAGGTGAAATGATGAGGTTTGTGATCAGGGGCGGAGGCGTCGCCGGTGGTGTTCAGGCACCACCATCGAAGAGCTATACCCACAGGGCGCTTGTCTGCGGCCTGCTGGCACCCGGAAAATCAAGGATATCCAATCCATTGATGTGCGATGACACCGATGCAACGATGAGGGCTTGCGAGTCATTCGGCGCCGATATCCAAAAAGGCGCATATCTGGGAATAGAAGGGCCCGATGCGCTGAAGTCTTGTACCAAAACGCTGGACTGCGGGGGGTCCGCAACTACATTGAGGCTATTCACGGCGGTTTCCGCTCTTGCCCACGGGACCTCAACGCTCAGCGGGAATGATTCCCTGAGGAAGAGGCCGGTCGGATATCTGCTGGATGCCTTGAAGCAACTGGGCGTCAACTCATCTTCAGCCGGGGGTATTGGGATTCCCCCTATAACAGTACACGGAAAGGGGATCAGGGGAGGCATGGTCAGCATCAGGGGAGACGTGAGTTCACAGTTCCTGTCTGCCCTTTTGATCGCCTGCCCGCTTGCTTCTGACTGGACCGTTCTTGAGCTGGCTACGAAGCTCCAGTCAATGCCGTACATCGAGATGACGTTGGATGTGCTGAGGAGCTTCGGGGCGGATGTTTCCTCTTCGGAAGGCAATACCCGCTTCGAGATTCCTGGGCGGCAGGTTTATGAACACGCCGTTTTCACGGTCGAGGGCGACTTCTCGTCAGCAGCCAACATGCTTGCGGCTGGCGCCATTGCCGGAAGGGTCAGCGTAGGCAACCTGAGGCCGGGCTCGAAGCAAGGGGATAAGGAGATCGTCCGGATATTAAGGGATATGGGCGCGGCTGTCAAAGAGAATGAAAATCGGGTAACCGTTGAGAAAGGGGTGCTGGGGGCTGCCAGAATAGATGCATCGAACATCCCCGACCTCGTCCCAATCTGCGCCGTCTTGGCTACCCAGGCAAGCGGTGTGACGGTGATTGAAAACGCTGGGCGGCTGCAGCTGAAGGAAAGCGACCGGCTCAAGGCCATCGCAAGCGAACTGAGGAAGATGGGTGCGGACATCAAGGTGCTTGAGGACGGGCTGTCGATAAAGGGGCCCTCCAGGCTCAGGGGAGCTGTCATCGATCCCCACAGCGACCACAGGATCGCGATGGCGTGCGCGGTGGCTGGCCTGGCCGCAGAAGGCGAGACCGCGATAGAGGACGCGGAATGCGTTGGAAAGAGCTATCCGGGCTTTTTTCAGGAGCTTGTAACGTTGGGCGCTGATATGTCATGAGCTTCACGTTCGGAAAAAGATTCAGGGTGACTGTTTCGGGGGAGAGCCACGGCAGGTCGATTGGCGCCGTTGTCGATGGCTGCCCTCCCGGCGTGCGGATAGATATACATGATATCCAGAAGGAGCTTGACAGGCGCAGGCCGGGACTTGGCGAACTTACCAGCCCAAGGAATGAGATGGACAGGGTGGAGATGTCCGGTGGTGTGAAGGACGGGCTATCAACAGGGAAGCCGATAAGGCTCGATGTCAGGAATGAGGATGTAGACTCAGCAGACTATGATAGATTGAGGGATATGCCAAGACCGGGGCATGCGGATTTCACCGCAAGGATGAAGTTCGGAAGCGCCCACAGCCACAGGGGCGGCGGCATCTTTTCGGGAAGGATGACTGTGCCTTTCGTTATGGCGGGATCGATAGCGAAAAGCATCCTTTCGATGGAAGGCATAAAGGTGCTTGCGCACGTCATTCAGATCGGCGGCGTTGAGGCAAGTAATGGTATTTCGGATGGTGATGTAGAGAAGAACACATATGAGACGGCCGTCAGGTGCGCTGACCTGGATGCCGCTGGGGGAATGGAACGGGAAATTAGAAAGGCGATGAGTGATGGGGATTCCGTTGGCGGCTTGGTGGAGTGCAGGATAGCCGGAGTTCCCGCCGGGGTCGGGGAGCCACTGTTCGATTCGATAGAAAGCGTCCTGAGCCACCTGATATTCAGCATTCCGGGCGTCAAGGGTATAGAGTTCGGCAGCGGCTTCGGCTGCGTGAGGATGAGGGGATCGGGTCACAACGACCCGTTCATCATGAAAGGCGGTGATATAATGACCGAAACGAATAACGCTGGCGGAATCCTGGGAGGGATCAGCAACTCCATGCCCATACTATTCAGGGTTGCATTCAAGCCCACACCCAGCATCAGCAAGAGCCAGAGGACTGTGGACCTTTCGAAGATGAAGGAAGCCGAGATAGAGATCATGGGAAGGCATGATCCGTGCATAGCTATCCGTGCCACCCCGGTTGTCGAGGCCATGGCCGCGATCGGCATGGCCGAGCTTCTGATGAGACGGAACCATGACGGTGCGATCGTAGAACATGGATAGGCTCACACTCTCCTGTTCATACCACCAATAACTGAGCGGGCATATATATTATCATGGAGCTGCTGTTTTTCGTTCCGGCCATAGTCGTTCTTGGCGTCATGACATCGTATACTGACATCTTCACCGGGAAGATAAGGAACAAGCATATAATCGCAGCGCTGGCTTTCATACCCGTCGCTTATGCCGTCCTCATGGCATACAGCTCGGTGATTGGCATTGAGATAAGATTCTCATACCTTTCCGACCTTGCGGTGAACATGGCGATCGCACTGGTATTCGGCTTCTTTGCATGGCACATGAGGATGTGGAGCGCGGCGGACGCCAAGCTCTTCCTGGCGTATTCCGGGCTGGTTCCGCTGACGGCCTACTCGAACGCATATATTGCGTACTTTCCATCGTTCATCCTGCTGGTAAACACGTTCTTTCCCATATTCATATTCTACGGCTTCAAGTCGGTGATCTCCACGAGCAGGAAGGAGAAAATGGAATCGCTGAAGAAGATGGATAGTAACCAGGTCCTGAGCCTCGTCTCGGTGGTCTTCCTTGCGATATTGATCTCACGTATCCTGGTCGGTCTGGTGAGGGTGGACATAGGCTTCCTGGGGAGCGTCCTGCTGATGATGTCGGCGCTCTATGTGGCAAGGAACAATGTGGGTGTGTGGAAATCCCTGCTCTTCGTCGTCCCTTTGGCCATCCTCATAGATTACTCGTACCTGTTCTCGCTGGATTTCTTGTTCCGCGTGCTGGTCTTTTCATTGATACTGGTGCCTGTATCGTTGGTTATCATATTCAGTGAGGCCCTGGTGACGAAGCTCGTGAAGGTAAGGGATCTCAGGCCGGGCATGGTGCTGTCAGATAACATATACCTGGAAAGGGGAAAATACAAGAGGATGGAAGCGATGGAAGCCCAGCTCGGGAAAGGGATAGAGAAGGATAAACTGCTGGACGTCGGCATGAGGCCCGAAGGCCTCACAATCGAGGATTCCAGGAAGATAAAGCTGCTGCATGAAAGGGGCAGGCTGGATTTCGAGGGCATCAAGGTAAAGCAGACCCTTCCATTCTCGCCGTTCATGTTCCTTGGCGTCGTCCTTACCTTGCTGGCCCAAGGCAACTTCATCGCCTTGTTCATCTAGGCGGTTCTTACACGGTGAAGGACCGTCAACATCATGCCCTTTAATTATATGACGTCAATATTCTATTGCGCTGCGAACGGGAAACGCGTCAAATTTTTTATGTGTCGGGCATGACTGGGGTGCTTAAGGATCGTGGCTTTGTGAAGAAGCGGATTGTCCCTTTCAGCGATGATTGCGTTTTTGAGAAGAAGAAATGGATCAGCCTTACAGGGCTCTGCAACAATAACTGCCTCTTCTGCCTGGATGGGTGCAGGAGGGACAAGTGCCACGGCAAAAAAGAGGATATCATCAAGCAGATGAAGGCATCCAGGAGGCAGGGTTGCTCGAAGCTGATACTGAGCGGCGGGGAGCCGACCATACACCCCGATATCATAGAAATTGTCAGGGCTGGAAGGCAGATTGGATTCGAGAAGATACAGTTCATCAGCAACGGCCGGATGTTCTCTTCCAGGGAATTCACCGATAGCATGGTTGATGCGGGGCTGGGTGAGGTGACCTTCTCCATTCACGGGCATACGAGCAGGCTGCATGATATGATAACGAGGGTCCCCGGGAGCTTCAGGCAATCAATGAAAGGCATAATGAACGTAAAATCCCATCCCGGGGTGATCGTGAACACCGACACCGTGATCAACGGGTTGAACTACAGGCATTTGCCGGGAATCATTCGGATGATGATAGACATCGGGGTTGGGGAGGTGAACCTGATGAGCATCGTTCCGGTCGGGAACGCCTTTCAAAACAGGGAGAGGATATTCTATGATTTCGAGGAAGTCGTCCCGTACGTCAATGAAGTGATATCGATGTGTGAAGAGAATGGTGTCGTCCTGTGGTTCAGCAGGTTCCCGGCCGAGTATCTCGAGGGTCACGAGGAGTACATCGAGGATTCCTACAAGATGGTGGATGACCTGAGGGGGATGGGGATGGAGACCTTCCATGGGAAGGCTGAGCCCGACTGCTATGCCATCCAATGCCATTACTGCGGCATCAAGACCATATGCGGGGACATCCAGAAGATCAACAGGGATTTCATCGATGGGCGTCCTCCAATCGGGGAAAGGGCCAGCGGGGCCGCCAATCGCAGAATCGTAATCACAAAGGATAATTACAGGGAGCTCCCGGCTATCGCTAAGTCGGTAAAAGCGGAGGACGGCGTCATCTTCGAGCTCGTCAAGCCTTCAAGGAGAATCGAAGATTACGCAAAGGTCGTCCCAAGGATTTCCGATGTCGTGCCCTTCCTGAAGAGGGCGACGGCCCTGGTCAGGGATTGCATGGTCATCGGGATTCCCGCTTGCATTTATTCAGACGCCCATATAATTGACGAACGGCCTTCCCTGAAGAAGGCGTACATCAAAGGGGATTCTCTCGATTATTGCAGGATCGCGGAAGACCTCAGCCTCACGGCGATGGTGAAAAGGGCGTCGTGCAGGCATTGCGTCATAAACGGAAAATGCAGGGGCATCTATCGGAAATACGCAAGGGTATACGGGTTTTGTGAGCTCAAGCCCCTGAAGCAGGGGGAGATAAGGATCAATCTCGATTGCAACCAGGCATGCTTATTCTGCAACACGTGCGAGGGGTCGGAAAACGTGATGACGAAGAGGGAAGATATCATGGATCGCCTCGATGTATGGAAAGACGAGGGTGTAACGAACATCGTGATCACGGGGAAGGAGGCCACTCTGGACAATAACCTTTGCCATTACATAA
>CAYRIP010000060.1:0-6055 GCA_964424395.1 uncultured archaeon
ATTTGTGTTTACTCAGCTTTCCGTAGACACCCAAACCATCAAGCCACAACCTCAGAGAACTTCTTTTCTGTTTTGTTATCGTTCCTTTGACGAACTTGCCATTTTCATCCCTGACAATGCTAACTGCATCTACATCCCGCATTCTCTTCGATATCCTGTATGTAGATTTTGCATGCGGCAATGCTTTCAAATTCGGATCGAATTTATGCAAACTTTCAAGGAAATCTTTGACGATGATATTATCCTTGTTTGAAAACAAGATGAAATTGTTTCCCATATGACCCTCTGCGAGCAAATATGCCATGATCTTGATCATGTGTTCCTTCATTGGTTTATTTCCATACGTTGGGATTTTTCTCGGGGTGGCAATTCTGCTGCCTGGTTGCAGATTATCAGCAGAAACCCACCCATTTACAGTCAACAATGGGTGTTCTGGTGTGATTTTAATATCTCTGCCGCTCCTGAGTTTCAAATGGAGGAGTCTGTACACGTTTCTTTTGAAGAATCCGCTTCTTCTCAATGGTCTTACTTTCAGTTTTTCATTCAATCCGAACACCAACTGATCATTACCATCCAAATACTTGATCGGCACGACAGAACCATCATCAAGCGTTACAAGTGTGCTTTCTTCGACACACTTCCCGGTGCCCCTCTTGCCGCAGACAAGCACGACGTGGGGCCTCGCGACGTCCATGAGGATGGGATTTGTGAGGTGCGCGTCCTCCCCCTTGCCGACGATATGCTTGCCGATGAAGGCCGTTCCCTTCTCGCCGAACTTCTTCAAGTCTTCCTTATCCCGGCCTATTACAATGTTTTCCATGACAAACAGCGCCTCAATTGGGTATCATTTATTAATTGGTATTGCTTCATATTTATTTGACCTGTTTTTTGTGCCTCATTTTACCTGCAAGCCGCTTCCTGGAACTAATTGGGAAAGGATTTAAAATTTTGTTTGGAATTAAACGGATGAACGAGGCAAGTGCGTCAATGAAAGCTTCCTACCTTTCCGTTGGCGATCGGTTCGATATGGTCATTTCTGGATATGATAGGTATGGTCTTCCTTGCGGATGGCATAGGAACAAGGAAATGGAAGGTAGCAAGCCTGTTAGTATCAGGATCGGTGAACCCGGTGCTCCTAATGAAATACCCCATCGAAAGGAGAGCTATGAAGCCGGAGCCCAGTGCGCTGACGAGGTAACGGTCGAGGTCACAAGAGTTGCCCCATTTTCGGCTTTTGGGAAGGTCATAAAAATTAAAGAATGCGTCTTTGAAAGGCACTCAGATCGTTATCGTAGATTCAATGGTGAATTCCAGAAATATATTGATGGCAGTCCAAGAATCGTGCAATTGACCGGTCATAGTAAGAGCGATGCCCGAAATGCCATAAGCCATGGCGAGCATCCGTTTCGAGCGGGTTTCATGGGCGTTACCACGATAGTCAAGCATGCGAAATATTCCGGGAGCGAACACAGGAAGGAATGCGAAGTATGGCTCGATAATTGGGTTCGGAGCAAATATAGCGGAAGGTATGTAGTATACTCACACCCGGTAAACCAAGAGGACATGAGAGATATCACAAAGGAGGTATGGGTAGCGGAATATCGCCCCAGAAAACCACAGCGGCCTAAGGGTGATATTTATGGGTGGCTTTATGATAATTTCAAAGGATTTCCCAAAGGTATCGACAATGCCCTGTTTTTCGATGGAACGGATAAGATGTTCATGATATATGAAGGGAGAGTTGAGGATGTCAGCCATAAGAAATTACCAGCAGTTGTTGATGATTTCTATACAGGAATAAATCCCAATAGATTCCGAATGGTGGTTACGACAAGTTCGTACAGGGATCAGATTGAAAATGCCTTCATGAATTCTCATTACGGGCTTGATGTCCAGAGAATCCCGCCCAATTTCTGCCCTTAGAAAACTATTTAATCTACGAATCCAAATAATCTGATAGCTGCAATCAAAGCGGAGGTGTATGAGATGGGAGTCATTGAGGAGATATTGAGGAACAAGGAAGACCTGCTTACCAAGTTCTTGAGCATTGTTGAGGGAAAGGAGACGAAAGCCAACGTCAACCTGGACGGGATAGAGTTCAAGGTGGGCAAGACTTCAGTCCAGCTCAACGGCAACATAGAATTCACCGTGGTGCCCAACTTCGGAAAGGCCAAGAGATAAGCCCCGGAGCCGGTCCTTTCATTTTAAGAGCTTTTTTTGGTTTTCATGAGCAACTTTCGGAACCTTTTGGAGATGATACAGGGGAAGGTTCACTTCTACCTCTATGTCGGGGGCTCTCCCGCCGTGGAGATAATCATGCGGGACAAGGAGATAATAGCCGATATCAAGAATCCCATCCTGGCGCTTGAGCTCGGCATACAGCAGTTCGCGACGAGCAGGAAGAAAGACTCATACATCCTGGACCAGGCCAAGAAGGCGGGGTACAAGATCAGGGTAAAGTACAAGATGATCGAGATCGAGCTCTGACAGCAAAAGCCGCTTTTAATCACTTGAGGTATATATGGCCCTTAATCTTCTTGTCCCAGAGCCAGCTGTCCTCTGTGTTGGCTTCCCTCTTGAGCCTTAAGAACAGGTCGACCCTGGCATCGCTCTCGTCTGCCTGGTGAATGGCAACAGCCTCTGGCAGCTGGGGCTCCTTGGACGCCCCATATTCCGGCCGCCCGTGGTGGCTAAGAATGATATGCAGGAGCTTGAGACCGAGCTCCTTTGGAAAGCCCGGTATCTCGTCGATCTTGTTGGACAATATCTCATAGCCTATGATGATGTGGCCAACCAGCATGCCCTCATGCGATATGTCTATGATACCGCCCGAGATCTCGAACTCCCTGATCTTTCCGATGTCATGCAGGAACGCGCCTGTCAGCACCATGTCCCTGTCCAGCTCCGGGTGGATATCGCAGAGGCCTTTGCATATGCGCATGACGTTTAGCGTGTGCTCGGCGAGCCCGCCTATGTAGTTCTGGTGGTACTCCATGGCCGCGGGGGACATCATGAAGGCATCCATGAGCTTGCCGTCCTCCAGGAACTTCACTAGCAGGGCCCTCATATGATCGTTCTTTACGGCAGACAGCATGCCCTTGATATCCGAAAGGATAACTCTTACGTCCTTCTTCGTTGCGGCCACGTAGTCTGAGACGTCAAACTCCCCCGGCTGGCACTTCTTAAGCTTGCCCTTGGCCGCATCTATCGACAGGGAGAATAGCCTGCTGCCCTTCGGGTATTCCTGCACCTCGCCTGCAACATGCACGATGTCTCCCTTGTTGATGGTGCCGTAGAGCTGGTCCGTCTCCTTGTCGTTCCTGCCCCAGTACTTGGCGGTCATCTCGCCGGTCTTGTCCGACAGCCTGAGCTCGAACCACTTCCCGGGCTTGTCCCTGCCCTTGTAGGCGACGGGAGGCTTCTTGAACTTGACGGCGAACTTGTCATCCACCCGCTCCCCGTCCTGTGAAAAGGAGCTCGCGAATTGCTTCTTCATAGAATCACCATTGCAGGCCTTCAGGGGCCGGCAGTATTAACTATGGGCTTGAAATTTAAATTCGTATCTTTTAAAAAGGCCAGCCAGGAGATCATTTCTTTCTGGTCTTCCTGCTGAGGATGACCTCGGTGTGCGGATAAGCTATGTTTACGTCCTTTTCCTTGTTGACGTTCCTGAATATCTCCTGGGTGAGCTCGCTGAGCAGCTTGATCCTCTCGGAAGCCTTGACATAATACCTGATCTTGACGTCAATGCCGTTCGGCTGGAACAGCGTCCTCGTGTACGGCTTCTCCGGCATGTCCTTGATGAAGTATTTTGTCACCTTCTTCGCCGATTCCTCGCATAGCTTGATGGCCTTGTCCAGGTCGCTGTCGTAGGTCACGGCGAGCACCGCCTGGTCCAGTATGTATTCATCCTGCAGCGTGTAGTTGATTATGTTCTGCTCGAAGAGTATGGAGTTTGGTATCATTATCACCCTGCCCGACGTCTCCTCGCTGCCTATGGTACCCCCAATCTCACCCAGGTAAATGTGGGTCAGCGATATGTCCGTAACGTCGCCCTTGACATCACCTATCATTATCCTGTCACCGATCTGGAAGGGCTTTTTTATGATGACCATCAGGTATCCGGCAACTCCCGTGATCGGCTTCTGAAGCGCCCATCCGAGGGCAGCCGTCAAGAGTCCCGCCCAGAGGCCGAGGCCGGTGATATCGCCGCCCAGATAGAAGATCAGGCCTATTACTATGACGATGGTGAAGGCGTATTTCCATATGCTCAGGAACACCAGCGCGTTGCTCTTCTGATCCTTCGTCTCTAACTTGGCAAAGATGGTCTTCTTGAAAGCCGCTGTGATCACCTTGTATATGGCGAACGCGGCAGCTAGTATGATGAGAAGTGAGACGAAGGTCGGCAGGACCTGGTAAATCCCTTCTAAGAAAAGAAGATAGTCCGCCATATTACTATATTGTCAGGGATGATATATATTGCCAGGGATGATATATATTGAAGCTATGAAAGACCCGCGTGCATATGTTCAGCCATCATCCCCACATGACGAACCTGACCTTCACGATCCTCTCATCATATATCGAGTAGCGCTCGATGGGAACGACAATAGGCGATGTCGTGCTGATCGGCGTCGTCGTGTTCGCATACACAGTGCCGTTGATGTCCTTGACCTCGAAATAGAATTCGTAGAAGCCTATGTCCATCAGGCCTCTTAGGTGGTCGTTGTCGTTCATGCTCATGTTGATGAACAGCTCGACCTTGGTAACGTTGAGGACGTTCTGATCCTGGGCGAGGCCCACCACGGCAACAGAGCTCTCGTTCCAGCCGGCGGGTATCCCCTCGGCCCTTATGAGCGAATCGGACAAAGCCAGCGCCTTGACCTGAAGATCCTTTATCTCCTGGTTCTCCATGGCGTTGACGCTTATGTAGTTCCAGGCGAATATGACAGCGAAGAGGGAAGACATGAAGATTATCAGGGAAAGCGCGAAATCCAGGGACCATACCTGAGCCTTCATATCAACATTCACCCGCCTGTTATCTTCTTGGTCGAGTATCCTTTTAACTTCCCGATCCGGGCGACTCTGCATGATATCCCTGCCCGGCTGAGCATGAGCTTCATCCCCTTCACGTTCTGGTCGTAGCCCATGGCTATGATATCCGGCTCCTCCTTGATAACGACCTTCATGAAGTCTTTCGCATCACCGATGACTGCCCTGCTGACGACATTGAGCGACCCTACCATCTCGGCCCTGATCCTCGCGGGGAAGAGAAGCTGCTTACCGGACCTCTTGACTGTCTTGTCGTTCGCGACGACCACCACGAGCTCGTCCCCAAGGCCGGCGGCCTGGGACAGGAAATACAAGTGGCCGGGATGCACAAGGTTGAAGGCGCCTCCGGCCAGGACCTTCTTCCTGCGAACGAGCCCCATCGCGTCCCTGATCATCACGCGGTGGTCGAAGGCTATCCTTTTCGGCAATCTCCCGGCCGGAAAGAAGCGGGCTTCCCTGGAATCGGACCCGGCCTCGGGCTCTCCCCCCTTGACGCTGCAGAGGAACGCTATGCTGACGTTCCCCCGCCTGTCCCTCTTCGGGTCGTCGTATATCCCGACAGGCGTCCCGGGCTCGACGAAGAGGCCAGTCTCCTCATGGACCTCCCTTACGAGGGCCTCCATGATGTCCTCGCCCTTCTCGACGTGACCGCCGGGAAGAGCGTAGAATCCCCTGAAGGGGGCGCTCCCCCTCCTGATAAGAAGAATATTTCCATCTTCGATTATTATCCCGTCCACGGTCAGCGGCCTTGCCATCTCGAATCACTTCATCCGAACATTCCTAGGAATGGTACACACACTGCATTTTCGTTTATTGCAATAAAAGCTTTTTCATAATACGAACATGGTAAGAAAGATGTCATATTTATTGACAAAAACAACAATATCTTATGAACGATTCCGGGTACATGAAAAGAGCGCTGCACCTCGCTTCCCTCACCTGCCCGGATATCCTAGGGGAGAGGGTCGGTTCGATCGTCGTTTCGGGCGGGGAGATAGTGGGC
>CAYRIP010000061.1:0-5219 GCA_964424395.1 uncultured archaeon
GGGAGACCGGCGGGGAATCGATGTCCATGCTCATGGTGGATGACAAGCGGACCCTTATCACCGAGGAAAGCGGGGCGGGGTTCGAGATCCTCAGCGGTGACCACAAGATAACATTGTACACCTTCGACAGGTACGGGAAGGGCCTGTACGAGAGCGTGTCGGTCACGGTGGAGAAGAGCTCATCGAGCTTCGCGATCGTAACCGGGATCGCGGTCGTCCTCTTGGCATTACTCTTCCTTCCCAAGCTGATGGTGATAATAACTAAGGTGTTGAGATGAGCGAATACGTGATAGAGACCGAAGGCCTGACGAAGAAGTTCGGCGACCTCTTGGCAGTCAACGGTATAAGCATCAAGGTCAAGCAGGGCACCATACACGGATTCATCGGGCCTAACGGTGCGGGCAAGACCACCACGATGAAGATGCTCATCGGCGCCCTGAAGCCCTCTTCTGGAAGCGGGACGATCAAGGGCAACAAGATAGGTTCACTGCCGGCTAGAAGGGTCTTCGGGTTCTCCCCAGAGCATCCGCAGTTCTACGACAACATGAGCGCGAGGGACTATCTGCTGTACATGGGGAAGGTCAGCGGCCTGTCGGGAAGCAGGGCGGGCGAAAGGACCCAGGAGATGCTTCGATGGCTCGAGCTCGAGGAATTCGCCGACAAGAAGGTCGGGGGATTCAGCGCGGGGATGAGGCAGAAGCTCAGCCTTGCCCAGGCCATGATACACGAGCCGGAGCTCCTCATACTCGACGAGCCCACCGCGAACCTCGACCCCGCCGGAAGGCTGGGAATCATCAAGAAGCTGAGGCAGCTCGCCAGGGAGAAGAAGATTACGGTGTTCATATCCAGCCACATCCTCTCCGAGCTGGAGAAGATGGTGGACGAGGTTACGATCATAAGCCACGGCAAGGTCGTGACGGAGAGCGGGGTGAAGGCACTGGAAGCCAAGAT
Organism: uncultured archaeon; assembly: GCA_964424395.1. Lineage (GTDB taxonomy): Archaea > Aenigmatarchaeota > Aenigmatarchaeia > QMZP01 > JAFGSV01 > JAFGSV01. Next base: position 952 of record CAYRIP010000061.1, read on the forward strand.
CGCCGGCAACGAGTACCTGCTGAAGACATCGGACTCCGCGAAGATGCTCAAGAGCCTGGAGAAGAGGAGCTTCGTCCATAAGGCGTGGCTCGATGAGAGCGGGGCTATCCGCGTGGTGGCTGGCGGTGATGAGACCGCCTTCAAGAAGAGCATAGCGAAGGTCATCGCCGCAAACGATGTGGCCCTCGAGGCGTTCGGCATGGCGACCGGGGACCTTGAGCAGGTGTTCATGAAGCTCGTGGGGGATAGCGATCAGAAGATGGAGAGGGTAAAGCACAGGTTCAGCCTCAGGCTGCCGTTCCTCTCCAAGAAGAAAGGTGGCAAGAAATGAGATTCCAAGTGATCATGTTCAAGACCTTGAGGGACCTCTTCAGCATCAGGAGGAGCCTTATGTTCCTGATAGGCATCATGATAGTGCCCCTCATAGCGGGCGGCATGATGTCAGGGGATGATGGCGGCAGCCTTTCTGAAATGACACTGGCCCTTCAGAACCAGATGGTACTTGGAATGTTCATAATACTTTCCTTCATGTGGATAGTCGGGATACCCCTCGTTCTTCTGGCGTCAGTCACCTGCGGCGACTTCATCTCAAAGGAGGACAGCGACGGGACGCTGCTTCTCCTTGTAAGCAAGCCCGTAGCAAGGAGCGAGATAATAATCGGCAAGTTCCTGGCGTTCATGGTCAGCGCGGCCCTGCTGGAGCTGGTCGTCCTGCTGCTGTCAAGCCTCCTTATGGCATCTACCATGCAGCTTGATGTCTACGTGTTCAATAACATCCTTTCGCTGATACCGGCTCTATTCATGTACTCGATATTCGTATCGTTCATATTCGGGACCATCGCGACAGCCTTCTCTTCCATCTTCAAGAGCAGGATGAAGACGATAATGACCCTTGTCGGCATCACGATCCTCATATTCTTCGGCTTCATGATCATCAGGGGCTGGCTCGGCGCAGCCTACGAGTCTTATTACCTCAGCTACATGGACGTCAACTACCATCTGGGAAACTCGTTCCTTTTCTTCGTCGATGCCAGCGGGGTCAAGCTTGTGCCGACATACCAGGGGGTGATGGGCCAGTTCACCGGCACTTACGATGCCGCCGATATCAACAAGCTGTTCGATCGGGACATCGGGGCGATGCCACCGACATTAGAGCCGAAGGACTACAACACCCCCGCGGCTTCCCTGGCCATATGGACGTTCCTTGCTCTTGCCCTGCTGGGCCTTGGGATATTCAAGTTCCAGAGAAAAGAGATCAGCTAAGGTGATAAAACAATAAGATTCTATTGGTATCAGAACAGCTCTATTGTCACCGGAGGCTTTCTGCTCACTTCATAGCCGACCCTGCCTGCACCATCATATCCTGCTATCCTATCCCCTACCTTGCTTGCATATTCCATCGGCAGATCCATGGTCTTACCTGTCATGGCAACGGGAAATCCTTCGTCTTTACCGCTTGCTACCTGGAAGACCGCCCTGGGATAGCCGGATTTCTCCAGTGCCGCCTGAACCTCGTTCATCTTTCCGAAATCCAGAAGGCCGTCTGTTTCAACCCAAGCGATCTTCTTATACAGCTCCCCTTTCTGCTCAGCGGCAGAAGCATCTATTACCATCGCATCGGTATCGGATATATAGCATGTGACTTTGCATCCAGCTGGTCCGCTGAGACCATTGCTCAGCTTCCCGTCTCTTGTCATCCCACGATCGATCGAAAAAGCGAAGTATTGGAATGGTGTCCTTATCCCGGTCTCTTCATCATACTTATACGGTTGGCCCCACTTACTGGAGAAATGGTGCTCTACGGCCTGCTCGAATTCGTCTGTCGCTTCCTTAGCTATCTGAAGCTTGCCCCTCTCAAATTTCCCCCCTACCCTGAGAAGCATTGCAGGTCCCGGGCAAGGTATCTTGTGAGCGAATTCGGGTGGTATCCCCACCTCAACCGAGGCCTTCCTGACCTGCGGCTTATAAAGGGATGCGACAGGCTGCAGCTTCATATATCTATAAGGGATATTCACATTGTGCTGACGCTGTCTCTTGGCAGCGGTCGTCTCTATGTCAGGCCTGATAGTACCGTCCGCTACGAACTTGGCGCCTACCTTGCCTATGTGATCATTTGAAGCGTTCAGATAGTGTCTTATCATGATCTCGCGCTTCTGCCTGCCGTCGCTGACGCCTTCAAGATCGGGAAGAAGCTTGTCTGCGGTTTGCAGAACCTCGAAATTGCTGAACCCGCCGAACATATCCCGGGTCACCTCATATTCCTCCCGTCCACCGATAATCCTCCTAACGCCGTCATCAACAAAGAAAAGATAAAGCCTTTTCCCAAGCACAGGATTCAATATGTGGGCCACCAATGTGCTGTCGACCCCACCAGAGACCGAGAGAGCGACCTTGTCATCTTTGCCAACAGTGCTATCGGCCCATTCACGAACACCGGCTACGAATCCTTTTGGATCAAATTCCGCAAAAGTTTCTGGAAGATTTGTAATGTAACTGTATACCTTCTGAGAATCCGCCATATAGATAATTGGAGAGAAATTTTAAATATTTATATAGGATTGTCATTTCCCGAACCTTCTGTCCCTCTCCTTGAACTCCTTTAGTATGGAGTCCAGCTCCTTGGTGGTGAAGTCCGGCCACAAAGTGTCCGTGAAGAAGAGCTCGGCGTATTCGACCTGATAGAGCATGAAGCCTGAAAGCCTTCTTTCTCCCCCGGTCCTTATCACGATATCCAGAGGCCTCGGTATCATAAGCTGCCTCTCGAAGACGTTCTGGTGCAGCTTGGCGATGAGCGGGTTCTTCCTCAGCCATTTGCTCGACTCCATCACGGCGTTTAATATCTCCTCCCTCCCACCGTACCCGATGCAGAGGTTCAGCGTCTTGCCATCCTTGTCCTTTGTCTTCGCTGTGAGCTCCCTTGCGGTTTCCCTCATTTCAGGTGGCATCTCGCCGAGCCTCGAGCCGACGATATTGACCTTTATCCCCTTCCTGTCGATGCCAGAGTAAAGCAGGAAGTCCTTCATCTTGTTCATGAGCAGATTATAGACCAGCGACTTGTCCCTGTCACACCGCCCAAGGTTCTCAGTCGAAAGCGCCCATATCGAGACCTCCGCAACCTGAGGATGATTATTGAAGATGTGCCTGACTATGCTGTCCATCACTTCCCCGGACTTGGAGCCGTCGTACTTCTTTATCTTATTGAACTTGGCCCATCTTCTGCTGCCATCCGGGATAATACCGATATGAATGCCTTTTCTTTTTGCTTTTGACGCCATAGAGAATATTTGTAATCATTCGATATAAAAGGTCTGCTCCAAAACGAATGAACCATCGCTTAGATTCTTTTCAGAAGCTCAAGCACAATGCCAATGACTTGGGCAGGGTTATCCCCAAGTATCATGGTTATGGCTTCCTTTCCAACGGACCCTTTATGGTATGTGACATCGGGGACGCATCCGCATTCCCTGATTGCCTGGCGAAGAACCCAAGGGACGCTTGCTCCCTCCTGGCTGACCACATCATCGGGCTCTTCCATCCTGTCAATGAAGACAGTCTTAAGCTTAAGCGACCTGCAGACAGCGACGATCTCATCGGAGTACAGGATATTCATCGCGCACCTTTTGCTAGGGTCATGCTTCATAGACTCCATTATCACCGAGGCGACATGGCTTGAGGCTCCAAACACCGGTCTTAGGAAGGCGGGCCTTCCCATCGCGTTCCTTATCCTTCCGGGGACGGCAGCCACATCGTGTGTGTCCATGGGCTCTTTTACGGCATAGGCCAGATTGGAACCGACCTCCGGAATCAGCCTTGCGAAACCTGTCCTTTTCAGCAGCTCAAGCTGCTGCTCAATCTCGAGGAGGACCGACACCCTCTCGTTCTCTATAACCTCTTTAGATGTCATGATATCACGTATTAATTAAACGATTACATTTATAATTCATGAATCTCGCCGAGGCAGGGGAAAGGAAGATAATCGAGACCATACGAAGGGTTATCAGAAGGGACCCCAAGATGCTTGCGGACCTGGAGGATGACGCCGCCATCTTCGAGCTCATTGGAGGGGAATATGCGGTTACTACCGACATGGGCCATGGCGACACGCACTTCCTAACAAAGGATCCTGCCAAGATAGGAAAAAAGATCGTCACATCCAATGCAACGGATCTTCTCGCAAAGGGAGCCATCCCGAAATACATGCTCATATCAGTCGGGATGCCGGAGAGCTATCCATTGGGATTCGTTGAGAAGCTGTATACGTCAATGGA
>CAYRIP010000061.1:5229-5914 GCA_964424395.1 uncultured archaeon
ACTGAAGAGGTACGGCGCCTACATCATAGGCGGAGATACCAACAAGTCTGGTGGCTTCGTCTATTCTGTCACAATGATCGGGAATGTCATCAAGCCTTTGCCGAGGAGTGGGGCAATGGCAGGGGATATCGTCGTGCTGACAGGACAAGTGGGGAACTCAGCGGCCGGATACATCGCGCTCAAGAGGAAGATCGAAGCGGACCCTGCCTTCATCAAGGCACAGCTTGAGCCTGAGATAGATCTCAATCTATGCAGGAGTATCATCCCCTCCGCCAATTGCGGTATTGACATCTCTGACGGCCTGGCATTCGAGCTAAATGAGATTGCGAAATTGAGCGGAAAGATGATAGAAATTGAATGGGAAAGGCTGCCTGTTCACATGAAGATGACGGGGTTCTGCAAAGAGAACGGGCTAAGCATCAAGGATGTCGTCCTTCATCACGGCGAGGATTATCAGATTGTATACACCACACCGAAACAGACCCCAGGAATTGCTATCGGGAAAGTCAGGGAAGGAAGCGGGGTAATCCTAAAGAAAGGCGGGAAATCAGAGAGGCTGGAGCCGAAGGGGTATGAGCATTTCAAGAGCAACTGAATCGCATAAAGAACCATTGCTAATACGGGGATTTTGATTCTTGAAGTAGAACAGTTACTAGTTTAAGCAAAACAATCCTATTATTTTCAT
>CAYRIP010000062.1:0-5876 GCA_964424395.1 uncultured archaeon
TTGTCGAATTCCCGTAGAAGTTAAACCTGTCTCCGAGCCTGAAAAAATCCGATGTCGCCGCGACATTGGATAATGACAGGGACACGTTGAGGCCCGTCCCGTTGAACCTGATGTTGTAGTACTCGTCCCCTATCCTCCTTGGGATCCTAAGCGACGTGGTGACGTTCAGGCCCTCGTATTTTATCAGCTGTATGGCCTGGGCGGATATGATGTCCCTGACAGCCTTCACCTGGTCGTTGACCGCTATGTAGCTGTAGTAATCCTCGTATATCTGGAAGAGGGCGAAGCAGACTATGAATATCGCGACGGATATCATGAAAAGGAGGACCTGCTCGAAGATCACCGATTGCCCTTTCATAAGGAAAAGTATTATTTACGGGAGTTATATGCTTTTTTCGAAAAGAAGCGGCAGGCATGTCACGCTATCTTGACGTCGACGTTGGTCATAAGGACCTCCACGCCGGAGACCATGGTTGTCTCTGTCCCGGCGTATGAGACGCTGACCTTGTTGTTGCCGGTCTTCCCACCCGAATTCATGACGATCCTGTAACCCTTCCTTGGTACGGTGTCGGTGTTCAGCTGGCGGTACCTAAGCCTTAGCGTCATCAGGTACTGCGTCTCGTAGGCGCTGCTCTCAAGGGTGACTATCCTCGGGGACTCGCCGTATGTTCCAAGCGTCTCTATGTGCTCGGACTCTATTGGGATCGGCATCCTCTTGTCGCCTAGCTTTAACATTGGCTGGTTGCTGACGAAATTGAAGATCACCTCGTTCCCGGAATCGTTGACAAGAAGCGATGACCCCGGAAGGTTCGGTATGCTTAAGGATTTCTCGCCCTTGTTCCTGGCAACGTCCAGTATCTCGTCGTTGAGCTGAAGTATGAACGACTCCGCAGATGCTATGTCGGTTATCGCTGACCGCTTCTCTATCAGCGGCCTGCCCCAGAAATACGCGGCGCCTGCAAGAGACATGACGATGCCTGTTATCAGAACGAGAGAAATCGCCTGGACCTGCGCCTTATGCATAAATCCCTCCCATAGACAATAATTCGCTGACCAGATATAAAAAATAGACTACCCGGCTGCGACGCGGCGCATCAGCACTGGACGGATGCAGTCATCGTCCTTCCGCCGACCAGGAACCTGAAGAGGCAAAGCCCCCTGCAGCTCATGTTGTACTTCACGACGACCCCCGGGTCCACTGATGTTATCGCTGATCCGCTGAGATCCAGCCAGCTCCCGCCCACCGGCGGGTTGCCGTCGGTCGTGTTGATCACGGTCATGTCGTTGGTCCCGATCTGCTGGGTCCCGGTGTTACGCACCAGTATGACGCCGTTGTTGCCGGCGACGCAATAAGAATCCATGACCTGAACGTTCTTTCCGACTATGCCCTGCCAGTACGCTGACAGGTAGGTCCATGTCGCGCCGGCGAGTGCCACGGTTATGAGCAGCAGCACGATTATTGCTATTACAGGCGTTATACCCTTTCTCATCTTATAAACCCCTTCGAAGCGATCGTCGCTCACCAGATAAGCCACTTCGGCTCACCTTCTGTACATCCCTGAGATACCGAGGTATAACCTCTTGAGCCTCTTGTCTATGGTCTCAAGAGCGGTGAGCATCGTCCCGCTGGACTCAAGCCCCTTCTTGTTCTGTTCAACGAGCTCTCCCAGCTTGTCAGCCAGCGGTTTCATCACTTCGGGCCCTATAGCAGCTCCGCCTGCCTCCTCCTGCGAGGCCTCCTTCAGAATCTCCATGAAGTCGTTCATGGTCACAAGGAGCTTGTCGACCTTGCCCGGTATCTTGGCAAGCTCGTCCCTGAGCTCGGCGTTCGCCTTCACGACGTCGTCGATTATCCGCTGGTTGCTTTTGATAAGCTCTATGACCTGCTCCATCAGCTTCTGGACCTGCGAAGTGCTTGAGGTGTCCTCGACCCTCTCCAGCCTCTTCTCTATCCTTCGGATGGGAGAAGTCGGAATTACCTCGTATTCTTCATCGCTCATGTTATATTAATTGTCCACATTACAATATAAATGTTTTCTCGGACGATAGCGCTTAGCCTGCATGCGCATTCTACCGATTATAGAACCGGATGGGACGGGCTAGTAATCTGGCATCCCGCCGGGAGGCATGCCCCCAGGGGGCATCCCTGGCATCCCGCCAGCCCCACCGCCTCCGGAACCGCTGGATGCTATCATGTCGTCTATCCTCAGTATCATCTCAGCCGCCTCGGTCGCGGACTTGGTTGCCTGGAGCTTAATCTTCAGGGGTTCTATGACACCTTCCCTCATCATGTCGACCACCTTTCCGGAGAAGACGTCCAGCCCGCTGTTGGTCTTTCCCTTCTCGTGCTCCGACCTAAGCAGCGCCAGCTTGTCTATTGGGTCCATGCCGGCGTTCTCCGCAAGGCACCTCGGGATAACCTCCATCGCGTTCGCGAATGCCTGGATGGCCAGCTGCTCCCTTCCGCTGAACGATTTGGCGTACTTCCTGACGGCATTTGCCACCTCTATCTCGGTGGATCCGCCGCCTGGGACCATCTTCCCCAGCTCAAGCGCTGCGGCTACGTCCTTGATCGCGTCCTCGATGGCCCTCTCGACCTCGTCGACCACGTGCTCGGTCCCGCCCCTGATCAGTATTGTGACGGATTTCGGGTCCCTGCACTTCTCGACGAAGATCATCTTGTCCGTGCCGACCTTCCTCTCCTCGACGTTCCCTGCGTATCCGAGGTCGCCCTTGCTGAGCTCTTTGATGTTGCTTGCAATCTTCGCTCCGGTCGCCCTCGCGAGCTTCTCCATGTCGGATTTCTTGACCCTCCTGGCCGCGATGATGCCCCTCTTGGCGAGGAAGTGCTGCGCTACATCGTCGATCCCCTTCTGGCAGAGCACGACATTGGCGCCCACCTCGTCAATCTTCTCGACCATGCCTCTGAGCATCTTCTCCTCCTCGTCCATGAATGCCTGCATCTTCTCGGGGGAGTCAATGCTGATCTTAGCGTCGCCTTCCAGCTCCTTTACCTCTATCGCGGCGTCTATCAGCGCGATCTTGGCGTTCCTTGAGAACCTTGGCATGCCGCTATGGACTATCTCCTTGTCTATGAGTATGCCCTCGATCAGGACGGTATCGACTATCGACCCGCCGTGCTTCTTCTCCATCTTGATGTTCTCCGTGTCGACGACAAGCTTGCTGCCGTCACGCTCGGACACCCGCTTCACGGCCTTCACCGTGAGGTCTGACAGGTAGTCAGATGCCCTCTCGGCGGACTTGCCCGTCATCGCGGTGTTCGAGATCTGCCTAAGGCTCTTTTCGTCCTCGATCCCCACGTCGTGCGCTATCCTCTGGAGGGTCTCGAGAGCCTTCTTCTTGGCAAGCTTGTATCCCCTCGTTACGATTATCGGATGGATGTCCTGCTCCAGCAGCTCGCCTGCCTTCTTGAGCAGCTCTCCCGCCAGGACTACCGCCGTGGTCGTCCCGTCGCCTACGGCCTCGTTCTGGGCCTTTGCGACCTCGACCATCATCTTCGCCGCCGGATGCTCTATCTGCATCTCGTCTAGGATGGTCACGCCGTCGTTTGTGATAGTTATGTCCCCAAGCGAGTCCACCAGCATCTTGTCCATGCCCTTCGGACCTAGGGTCGTCTTCACCGTGTCAGCAACGGCCTTAGCCGCGGCTATATTGTTGGTCTGGGCATCCTTGCCCTTGTTCCTGAGGGTTCCCTCAGGTAATATCAGAATAGGCTGCATGCCTGACTGTCCCAACTGGCTCAAATTTACCATATTTCCACCTTCCTATGAATTTTTAAATACCCATGACACTCATTTTCATGAGTAAGAGTAATAATGCTAAATAGGTTTAAAAAGTTATGTGTTTGGCGGTATAAAACCGACGAACTCTTAAAAGACGATGGCCCCTCACTGGACCTGCCTTTCCTCGACGCTCTCAATGAATTCCCTGCTCGAGTTCATGCCGCTCACTTCCTTCAGGCTTATGGCCGGGATGCCCTCTATGCACCTGTCATGCCCATGCGCAGTTATGAACACGGGATTCAGGTCGAACCCCCTCTCGAGGTCTTCGAGCACGCCGGCATGCGAGATAAGCCTCTTCCTGTCGCTGCCGACCAGGGACACCAGGGATTCTTGCTCCCTCATCACCAGGTTGAAGGGGGACCTTGACAGGAACGAGAACATGAAGCCCATCCTCTCCAGATGCGAAGAAAGTACCTTCTTGAAGCCCGAACGGGGCTCACGCTGCATGAAGCCACGAAACCTCTCGACGTCCATATCGACGCTTATAGGGGCGCCCACGGCCTTTTCTATCTCCCCGCAGGTACCAATATCGATTGAGCCGCCCTTCCTGCACTTATACAGGGTCTTCCTGGCTATGCCCGAGGAGGATGACAGGTCGAAGACCGATATGCCCATGGATTCCATGGCCTTCTTCATCGCGGGGCCGTCTGCTCTTACAGTGTATCCGCCCCTCCTGCTCCTGATGGAGGGCATTACGCCCTCAACGAACCTTGAGAACGTCTCCGGGGACATGGCTGCGATCCCGAACCTCTCGTAGACGACCGACTCCTCGAGCTCGTACCTGTTCGCCCTCTCACCTACGATGAACGGGCTTGTGCCCAGGAAATATGATATCGCCTTTAAGTCGTCCGCCTCGCTGTGCGTGAAGGAGTCGACGTTGAGAAGCACCTTTAGCGCCAAGGAATGGTACTTTCTTGCCATCATGTCGAAGCAGCCCGAAGCCATGGTGACCCTGTAGCCGCCCTCGACGAGGCACTTATGCATGCTTCCAATCATCGTTTCCCTGCCCATGTAATGGAATTGGGCGTGATATCTTTAAAAACGATAAATAATTATAATTCTTAGCCACCAATAACAATAAACAATTACAATGGGCCCGTAGCTCAGCTTGGCTAGAGCGCCAGTCTTATAAGGCTGCCGGGTGATAGATGCCCGGTAAACGTAGAAGCTGAAGGTCGAGGGTTCGAATGCGGCCATGAAGGAGCAGTGCCGGTCACGGCATCGGGCCGCTGGATATCCCTCCGGGCCCATTCCTATTTCTATCTGCGGCCTGGCGAGGCGGCAGTCACCTCCCCTGGACCTCGATGCTCGTCGATGCGTCGACGCAGTATCTATACCTCGCGGTTATATCGATATCGTTCTCGACAAGCGTCTCGGATCCGGATATCATTCTCATATCGCATGTGATCTCGCCCTTGTTGGCGAAGAACACGAGCTCTGATGGGCATTCGACGACAACAGCGGTCGAAGATTCAATGTCAAGGGAGACCTTGTTAATCTTCTCGCTGTCCGTGCAGCTGCCTTTACCGCCGGATATGCAGAACATTCCCCCGCCTCCATTGACCACTGTTATCTTGACGGGGAATGTCACCTGGCTGTCCGTGACGATTATCGGTGATGGTGTCGATGCAGAAACCGACATGGGGCTTCCGCTGGACATCGTGCCCTGGGATGGCAGGCCATCGCCGGCGTCCTGAAGCCTCTTAAGCTCAGCCCGGGATATGCTCGGGGTCCTCAACGTGGTTGATGAAATATAATCATAGCACACCAATACCTTGGGCCTGTAGACCATATGCAGCCCCCTTTCTATGCTTGGGGATGTCGCGGTCCAAGAGCACATCTTCTCCTCTCCCTGGGTGCCGTACTGAGCATTTGGCGCAAGAAGCCCTATTCCACCGCTCTTGCAGTCAATACCGACCGGTTCCGGGTTGCCCCAGCCGTCCAGATCGATCACCTGGAAATCGATATTGATGGCATCAAAGGATCCCACATTCTTCACATTCGTATAGAAGGTGACCTCCTCGCCTGAATATACCCGGTTGAAATCCGGCTTCCATTCGCTTATCAGCACAC
>CAYRIP010000063.1:0-5868 GCA_964424395.1 uncultured archaeon
CCCCGGAAACCAATTTTTCGTCAATGGATGTCTTGTCCAGGACCTTCCTGATATGCTTCCTTGCCATATCGTCACTTCTTCTTGTACCTCATCTTCTTCTGTCTCTTCTTGAGCTTGTGCTTCTTCATCTTCCCTCTTTTTCGCTTCTTCCCGCATGGCATTTCTCTCACCTTCTTTTCGCGCTATTCCCCGCGAATCTGTCAATGCTTTTTACACCGATAAAATCTTTTTCTGATATATTTTCGGTATAGTTATAAATGATAACAAGAATAAATAAGTAATGGATTTTAACCATTTCAACTAAGGAGGATTTTATGAAAGCGGAACAAATATTAATGTGCTTTGTGTTCAGTCTGCTGGTTAGTTCTGTGGCCGTCAGCGCAGAAGATATGGTCATAGCTCCGATATCGGCTGGCACGAGCATCGATTCGGTGATACTCGCAACAACCTCCAATTATCCGGATACGCTGGTAGCTGGGGTCGCGGCCGAGAAGATAGGCGCCCCCCTTCTCCTTACGGAACCCGATGCGCTGTCATCCGAGACGAAGGCTGAGATAGAATCCCTCGGGGTCAGCACCATCTACGTGATCGGCGGCCCCGCGGTCATCGCGGAGAGCGTCGAGGATGAGCTCGGTGAGAGCTACACCGTCGTTCGGATCTGGGGAATGACCAGATACGGCACCGCTGTGAAGGTAGCCGAGTACTTCTGGGAGGATTCCGAGAAGGCGGTGCTCGTATGGGACAACCTCGCCAGGCCCGAGGAGGGCAACAGCGAGATGATATCCCAGGCCAAGGAGATAGCATCCGAGGAAGGTGCGCCTCTGCTTCTGATAAACAAGAACTTCATCCCGGATACGGTCGCAGGCGCCCTGATGAACCTGACGGTGCAGTCGGTGGTTCTCATCGGCAACGTGGGATCCGAGGTGACGTCCTCGCTCGAAGAGCTGGGGATAAGCGTCTCGGAGGCGATAGCGGGAAGCACGCCGGAGCAGACCAGGGAAAGGCTGAAGGAGAAGCTCAAGCAGAGGATCAGGACCAGGGTCAAGAACCAGGGGAAGATGCCTCTTGTCGTGGTCGCCTTCGGCAACTGGAGCGACACCATGAAGGCGCCCTACATGCCGAACGGCACGAGCAGGCACATCAGCAGCGAGGGCCAGATCGACGACCTGATAGACGAGATCAAAGACATGAACTACAGCAGGATATACGTTGTAGGCAAGCCCGATCTAGCGAGGGTGATCTACAGCAGGCTCACCGATGCGGGGATAAACGTCACCCACGTCTCAGGAAATGTAGTGGAGGTCGTCCGGAGGATGGCGCAGCACGAAAAAGAGGTCATCAGGAGGCTGAGCCAGGCCGCAAGGGACTCCCTTAGCAGGCTTTACTCGCTGAAGGTGAGCAGGATGAACCTGGAGAGCGTGAGCGGGAAATTGATAGAGCGGATAGAAGCGACAATTGCCAAGGTCCCAAGCATAAACAGCACCAGGATAACGAGCAATCTTGAGAGGATAAGAAGTGACATGCTCGAAAAGCTCGAGGACGAGGACTACCAGGGCGCATGGCTCATGTACCAGAGGCTCGAGAGCCAGGAAGGGCAGATTATCCTCAGGTACAAGAACCTGCTCACGAACCGATACAGTACACTGACGAATGTGGAGACAAAGGTCATGACATTGGCCGAGAAGTTGAAAGCGGCTAGGGCCGCAACATCAGCTGCGAATGGAGCGGATTGAGCCTTTTGTCTCCCTTTCTTTCATTTTTCCCCATGTCAGATATATCTCTAGGGTTTTCCGAAGACGGCCTTTGATATCCTCGAGAACTTGTCCCATTGGTCCCAGTTCAATCTCGCCTTGGCCTCCCGAAGGAGCCTTCCGGTCTCAAGGTCGATTGACAGCGGGTCCGTTCCATGTATATATCCGATGTCCCTCGAGACAGGCGGGCTCTTGGAGGAGCAGTCGCATCTCTCAGTGACCTTATGAAGGGAATTTATGCACAGAAGCTTTCCCTTTGGGAACTGCTCCGTCACGGCCTTGGCGGCCTGCGCGAACGCCTTGAAGCCGTGGACCTCAGCGTTCGGGGGCAGTCTCATGGCCCCTGACGTGCATATCCTGATGCATCTTCCGCAGGCGGGGCAATCCCGCATGTCCCGGATCACCTTCCTGCCGAACCTCAGGCACCCATTGCCGCATTCATTCACGCAGGCCTCGCATCCCGTGCAGAGGTTCTCGTCGTAGACCGGGCGCATATGGGAATGTATCTTCCTCTTCGTGTCCTTGACAACGCATCCCATCGCAATGTTCTTTATCGCGGCTCCTATCCCTGTCAGGATGTGGCCGGTGACGTGAGAGAGCACCAGCAGCGCGTCGGCTTCGGCGACGGGCCTTGCTATCCTTATCCCGTCCACCTCCTTCCATTCATCGTCGCCAGCTATGACGACCTCGAACTTACCGAACCCGTGCCTTTTCACCAGCTCCTCATACCCCTTCTTTGTGAATCTCCCCTTCTTGTAGAGCGTCGTGGTGTCGACAAGGAACGGCTCACCGCCGTTCTCCTCTACCTTGGCTACGAGGACCCCGGCGTCGCCAGGCGAGATGTGGTTCGGATTTCCCCTCTCCCCCATATGCAGCTTGATGGCTACCCTGCCAGCCAGATCGACAGGCACTTCACTGATATCATCCAGGACCATAAAATCCATATTTATCCCCGAATCTGAATTATCCCATTCGTGATTAATAAAATGGCATACCGCGAAAAAGCTGATGGTTATGTATCCCGCGTTGACTCTAATCGCTTCCTTGTGATAAGCATAAAAGCAACCGGTATGCTTAATATGATTATGCCGGGGGGAAGGGCAGCGAGGATGGCGATCATAGGGATGGTCATGACAGCATCCATCCTCATTACGATCTTCATGGTATCTTTCTATGACCAGCCCCAGGAGCAGGCTACAAAGCCGTCTCTTGCAAATGATGAGCCGGTGAAGCCGGTGCATATAGACTTTCTTGTCAACAAGCTTGGAGCGGGCAATCTGCAGGCGGTGGCCGGCCTGGTAGAGACCCCGAAGATAGAGATGCTCGTAACGCCGGATAACAGCTATTTCACGGTCACCGTGGATGATGGCGTCCCTACCACCAGGGCTGGAAGGGCGGACGACCCCGACATCAGGCTCACAGGAGACAGGGAAGTGATAGCGAGGCTGCTGTCGGCAGACGACATATTCTCCGAGGTCAGGAAGCTCGACCAGGAGGGCAAGGTTGCCCTTGAGATGCTTAGGGATGAGCAGGACCTGATATCGATCGGCTACGAATCGCTGTACAACGATCTGACCAAATGAACCGACGCTGCATCCATGACGATCTGATTTATATAATATGGGAATAAAGAATCATTATGGCTGAATTCAAGAGGCTAAAGACCGGTGTCGAGGGCGTCGACGCGCTCATCGAGGGAGGGTTCCCCGAGGGAAGCGTCATCCTGGTCGCCGGGACGCCGGGCACGGGAAAGACGATTCTCGGGATGCAGTTTCTGGTTGAAGGCACCAAGAAGAAGGAGATGGGGATACTCATATCCTTCGAGCAGGAGAAAAGGGACATAATCCGCCAGGCGGCGCGCTTCGGATGGGACCTGGAGGCGCTGGAGAAGAAGAACCTTTTGAGGATAGTATCCATGTGGCCCACATCCTTCGACGAGGTCATGACAAAGATATTCAAGTGCCTCTACTTCAAGCCCAAGAGGCTTGTGGTGGACTCTGTCACGTCGGTGACATACAGCATGAAGGAGAACAGGGAGGCATTCCACAAGATGACCGAGAAGCTGAAGAAGACCGGGCTCACCGCCCTGCTGACGTCGGAGCTGCTTTCGGGGCAGAAGGGGTATTCGAGGGACGGGGTCTCAGAGTTCGTAAGCGACGGCCTGATCGTCCTCAAGAGCAAAGAGGCGGCCGGGGAGCACAAGAACCTGCTCAGGGTGGAGAAGATGAGGTCCAGCAAGATAAACAAGGAATCCCACCTATACGACATCACCGACAAGGGCTTTCAGCTGACAGCGCCCCCGGCGAGCATCGGCAAGTCGTAAAGCATATAATCCACGTTGACAATCTCTTGTTATGTTCAGGAATATCCTCTTCTTTTCCTCCGTTATCGCGGTGATATCCGTGCTCTTCAACATCATCCTGATCGGCGCCGGCATGGTTCAGTCGGACAGCATAAGGTCCCTTGAGGGCGCCATGAGCGCCCTGAGGGACGATATCGTCGCTCTTGAGGGCAAATCCACGATATCGTGCGCCGATCCGGTCTTGATGAGCTCTGCCGGGAAGCCCTACGCGAGGGTGAGCGCAGCCGCAGGAAAGGACGGGAAGGTCACGCTCGTCATAAAGAACCTGCATGACGATTCCATATTCGCAATCAATATCCGCGAGGTCACGGTCGGTTATGACAGGGCCCTGGGAAGGATAGCAGCGGACTACAGGACAGCCCAGACGTTCAAGGAGGCCGGGGGGAACTCGACATGCAGCGGCGTCATAGACCCCGGCGATTCCCTTTCCTGCGAGAGCACGTCATTTCGCGACGCGATCTCGATGACGATGGAGAACGGCGATGATACTTTCATGATAAGCGATATCGCGGTTGAGCTGGACATGAAGCCATATTATTTCGTCGCCTCCGGTCTCTGCGTCGGCATCTCCTGATATCGGGCGGCAGAACGCCAAATAGGCCCGATTTGTCCCGGAAAGAACATATTTAAGCTTTCGATTCTATGTTCATATATATATACTGTTATACAGTTAACTGTATAACTAGGCCGAAAACGATTTTGATGAATGGTTTTGGATGGTTATAGGATGGTCGAAAAGGAAAGCGAGAAGAAGGAAGGGAAGGCGGAGAAGGGCTGGTATGATGCAAGCTCCATCAAGGTCCTAAAGGGCCTGGAGGGAGTGCGCAAGAGGCCCTCGATGTACATAGGGGACACAGGGAAGAGGGGCCTTCATCACATCCTTGAGGAAGTCGTGGATAACGCCATAGACGAGCATCTGGCCGGCTTCTGCAAGACCATCCAGGTGATGCTTCACAATGACGGGTCAGCCACGGTCATCGACGATGGCAGGGGCATACCGGTCGATATCCATCCCGGCTCCAAGAGGCCAGCCCTGGAGCTTGTCATGACGACCCTGCACGCCGGGGGGAAGTTCGACTCGAAGAGCTACAGGATAGCAGGGGGGCTTCACGGCGTGGGCGTATCCGTCACCAATGCGCTATCCGAGTGGCTGAAGGCGAAGGTGAAGAGGAACGGCAGGGAGTACCTCCAGAGCTATAAAAGAGGCATCGCGGCAGGCGCAATGAAGCCCGGCAAGAAGGCGGAAGGGACCGGCACGACCATAACGTTTAAGCCCGACGGCAAGATATTCTCAGAGACCGCATATGACTTCGATCTGCTGGCAAGCAGGCTGGAGGAGCTGTCCTTCCTGAACGCCGGCCTTACGATTGAGATAACCGACGAGAGGTCCGGTAAGCATAAGTCGTTCATGCACGAGGGCGGTATAAAGTCCTTCGTGAAATTCCTGAACAAGACCAAGTCCGCGATCCATCCGGAGCCGATATACTTCTCCCAGCAGAACCAGAAGTACGAGCTCGAGGTGGCGATGCAGTACACAGACGCCTATCTGAGGACCGTATTCTCCTTCGTGAACGGCATAAACACCATCGAAGGTGGCACACACGAGGAGGGATGGCGCGGAGCTCTGACCAGGGCACTGAACAAGTACATCGATGAGAAGGAGAGCATGCAGCTAAAGGGGGAGGACGTCAGGGAGGGCCTGACGGCCGTGATATCCGTAAGGCTGCAGGACCCGCAGTTCGAGGGGCAGACGAA
>CAYRIP010000064.1:0-5633 GCA_964424395.1 uncultured archaeon
CAGTGATTATGACGCTTAACGCCGCAAGGGACATATTCCAGGAACAGGACGAGGATTTCAAGCGGGATGAGTACGACTCCATTACCATAAAGGTCGAGGATGATGGAATAATAGAGGAGACGATGGTAGCCATAGATGAGAAGCTTAAGCTCTTCAGGCATGTGACAGACAGGACCAAAGACTACACCGTATCGTCATTGATAAGCATGCAGGAAACCGTTTCCGCGACCACCGAGACCGTGACCCTCTTTCTCGGCGCCATCGCCGCCGTATCGCTCCTCGTGGGCGCCGTCGGGATCGCGAACACCATGTTCACCACGGTGCTCGAGAAGACGAAGGAGATCGGCATAATGAAGGCAATAGGTGCGAAGAACAGGGACATAATGATCATATTCATGCTGAATTCCGCTCTCGTGGGGTTCGTCGGCGGCATTGTCGGTGTCATCATCGGGGCGTTCGCCTCGGGACTCATCGACATCAGCGGTGACACCGCCGCGGCCGGGATGGGAGGGATGGGCGGTATGGGTAGGATGTTCGGCTCGACGCTCGTTACCCCGAGCCTTGTCCTGTTTGCCATGCTTATCTCCATCGGCATAGGAATGGTCGCGGGTTTGATACCTGCCTACAGGGCGTCCAGGCTCAAACCCGTCAATGCGCTGAGATACGAATAGGGTTCTTCTGAATTTCGTTAATCTCCCAACCCGCAGGTTTCATTTATTTATAGAACCGGAACTATTATGTAGGTATCCCATGGGGGTGATCTTAATGAAGATGACATTCTTCGATAACGTGCTCCAGCAGTTCAGCGCCGCTGCTGACGTTCTGAAGCTAACCGATATTGAGCGGGAGATGCTCACGACACCCAACAAGATAATCACTGCTAACCTCATCATAAAGATGGATGACGGTGGAGTCAGGATGTTCCCAGCTTTCAGGGTGCAGCACAATAACATGAGGGGGCCCTACAAGGGCGGCCTGAGGTATCACCAAGATGTCGACATGGGGGAGGCTAAGTCCCTCGCCATGCTGATGAGCTACAAGTGCGCCGTCGCGGACATTCCTTTCGGCGGCGGGAAGGGCGGCATAGAGGTCAACCCCAAGGCGCTTTCTCTGAGTGAGCTGGAAAGGCTCAGCCGAGCTTTCATAAGGGCGATGGCCTGCGACCTGGGCCCCGAGAAGGACGTCCCCGCCCCGGACGTGTACACCAACGCGATGATCATGGACTGGATGGAGGACGAATACAGCAAGGCTGTAGGGAAGAAGACGCCCGCCGTGATTACGGGAAAATCCATTGAAAACGGCGGAAGCCTTGGAAGGGACGACGCAACGGCCAAAGGCGGCTATTACGTGATAAAGAAGGCCATGAAGGCGCTCGGCATGGAAGGAAGGAAGCTTACGGTCGCGGTCCAGGGATTCGGCAATGCCGGCTACCACATCGCCAAGATGCTGGAGGATGACGAAAATTTCATTGTCGTCGCTGCAAGCGATTCCAAGGGGGCGATATACGCCAAGGAGGGTATCCACGCCGATTCTATCATGAAGCACAAGAAGGAGGAGGGGATGATCGACGGGATATACTACAGGGGTTCCATCTGCGAAGAGATCGAGCACAAGCACCTGTCAAACCAGGAGATGCTGGAGCTGGATGTCGACATACTTATCCCGGCCGCGCTTGAGGGCCAGATAACCCAGGACAACGCTCCTCAGATAAAGGCCAGGATGATTGCAGAGCTCGCAAACGGCCCCGTCACTTTCGGGGCCGACAGGATACTCGACAAGAAAGGGGTCTTCGTGCTCCCAGACATCCTCGCCAACTCCGGGGGAGTGACGGTCAGCTATTTCGAGTGGTACCAGAACATGCACGGGGAGAAATGGGAGAGGGAGAAGGTCTATCAGAAGCTCAGGGAGAAGATGGAGAAGTCCTTTGACGACATCGACAGGATAAGGAATGAACGGGGCATCTCCTTCAGGACCGCAGCCTTCGTCTACGCTATCCAGTGCATCATGGAATCCGCCAAAGGGAAGTACTGGCCCTGATCACCCAATGCATCGACATAATGGATTGGAGGGTGCCGGTTCATGATAGAATAGAGCGAATCGCCGTTGTCGTGATATGATTGATCTTGGAGTGATTCTTATGGCCAAGGAAAAACTGCCAGAGCTGGGGAAGATAAATCCCGCTTTCTTCAACGAGAATATATATCCGCGGCTCGGGGCCAGGGATGATTCTGTCATCGTCAAGCCGCAAAACGGCGTCGATTTCGGGGTCGTGGACCTGGGCGATGACGTCCTCGTCGCTTCAACGGACCCATTCTACATCGCCCCGTCGCTGGGCTGGGAGAAGGCGGCGTGGTTCGCTGTGCACATCCTTGCCAGCGATGTAGCGGTCAGCGGCATCAGGCCCAGATACCTTGCGGTCGACCTGAACCTTCCTCCGGAGATGACAGAGGAGGCGCTTGAGACCATATGGAAGACCGTTGACGCTGAATGCAAGAAGCTTGGGATCACGGTTCTCACCGGCCACACGGCAAGGTACGCGGGATGCAGCTACCCGATGGTGGGCGGGGCGACGATGCTTGGCATCGGCAAGAAGGAAAGCCTCATAGTCCCGAAGGCGGGACCTGGAGACAAGATCATCGTCTCCAAGGGCCCAGCCGTCGAGACGACCGGGCTTATGGCTACCCAGTTCCCCGAGTTCCTCGAGCGGTGCCACGGCAGGGAATTCGTCGAGCGCGCAAAGGCGGTCTTCTACCAGATGTCGACAGTAAAGGATGCCCTGACAGCCGCAAGCGTGGGCGGGGTCACGGCCATGCACGACGCAACGGAATGCGGCGTCTTCGGCGGTCTCTTCGAGGTCGCCCAGGTGAGCGGCGCCGGCATGAGGATAGCATTGGATGATATCGTTTTTCAGGACGTCATCAAGAAGACCTGCGAGTGCTTCGGCATAGACGCATTCAAGTCTATCAGCGAGGGTACGCTCATCGCCACCGTCATACCCGGGAAAGCAGATGAGGTCATAATGGCGCTTTCAAAAGAGGACATCCCTGCAAGCATCATAGGAGAGGTCCTTAAGGGCGGAAGCGGCATAACGGTCTCCGATGGGGGAAAGGAATACATGCTGGAGCATCCCAAGGTGGACCCTTTCTGGATCAGGTTCGAGGAGTACCTGAAGAAGCAGGTCAAAGAAAGCTGATACCATGAAAAATGATGCATCTCTTCGCGCTTTTGAGAAGAAGGCAAAGGACACCATCAGGAGATACAAGCTGGCTGACAGCAAGGACAGGATCGTCGTCGCCTGCTCGGGCGGCAAGGACTCGACGACCACGCTCTACATGCTCAAGAAGCTCGGCTACGACGTCGAGGCCTTCACGATCGACCTGAACATCGGCAAATGGTCCGAGAAGAACCTGGAGAACATCAAGGGCTTCTGCGACGGGCTTGGCGTCAAGCTCCATGTCGTTAGCATGCGCGCCGAGTACGGATGCTCCATCTGCTACATCGGGTCCGGCATCCAGTCAAGAAAGAAGCTCGGCAACTGCTCCATATGCGGCGTGATAAAGAGGTGGATGCTCAACAAGCACTCAAGGGAGCTGAAAGCCACAAAGCTCGCGACAGGCCATAACCTCGACGATGAGGCCGAGACTGTCCTCATGATGCTCTTCAAGGGCAATCCCGAGATAATCATGGGAACGGGCCCCATCAACGCTGGAACGAAGGACCGGAAATTCGTGCCCAGGATCAAGCCGCTTTACTTCTGCACCAACAAGGAGGTTAGGGATTACTCCAGGGCCATGGGATTTCCCGTGCTCTACGACCCGTGCCCTTGCTCGGTGGGTACATACAGGAGGAAGATAAGGAAGTGGCTTGCTGGGATGGCGATCAAGGATCCAGGCCTGAAGGCCACGCTCGTCAGCAATATCCTGGACATCCTCCAGGCATTGAGGGATGCAAGGAAGCCGGCGAAGGCCATGATGTATTGCAGGCTATGCGATGAGCCCAGCAGGAACGAGATATGCAAGAGATGCCAGATGCTGGACATAATGAACGACTCCAAGAAGGGTTGAGCGTTGTGCAACAATACGCCCCGGAAGGGATTAAGATATTAAAAGGCAATTCACACATATTTTATATCTATCCGAAAAGGTTAGTCATATGGCTTGGGAAATAAACCGTGAGAAATGCCTAAGATGCGGCGCATGCGTTTCAGTATGCCCAGTGCTCGCACTGAACCTTCGCGAGGAGGGGATTGTGCACGACGGTGAGAAATGCACACTGTGCGGGATATGCAGCCGTGTCTGCCCTATAAGGTCTATCAAGGTGGATAAATGAAAGGATTGGTGAAGGACAGCTATGACATAGTGGTGGCCGGCGGGGGGCCGGGAGGCTCCAGGACCGCGAGGAACCTTGCTAAGATGGGACACTCCGTGCTCCTTCTCGAGAAGAGGCAGGAGATCGGCGCCCCCAAGAGGTGCGCTGAGGGGCTCACCCTGTCAGCGATCGATATCATTGGCGACATCCCATCGAACTGCAGGATGAAGGACATCATCGGCGCCAAGGTGTATTCGCCCGACGGTAACCACGTCCTGGTCCATTACGGTGACCATGGCGGCTACTGCGTCGAGAGGAAGATGTTCGACAAGTGGCTTGCTTGCGAGGCGTCAAGGGCCGGGGCCACTGTAATCGCCAATGCCGAGGTCACTGATGTTTTGAAGGACGGCAGCCAGGTCAAGGGCGTCAAGGTTAAGATATGCGGCGAGGATGAGATGGAGATCGAGGCGAAGGTCGTCGTCGCTGCCGACGGGATAGAATCCACCATCTCCAGGAAGGCCGGGCTCGACACGACCAACAGCCTTGTGAACGTCGATTCCGGCTTCCAGTACGAGATGTGCAACCTTCACCTGAAGGATTCCGACAAGATCATCATGTACCTGGGAAATGACGTGGCTCCCCGGGGCTATGTATGGATATTCCCAAAAGGGGACGACCTGGCCAATGTCGGCATAGGGACCGCGCTCTCCGAGAAGTCGGCGAAGCATTACCTTGACAAGTTCATCGATGGCCATCCTGAGATATTCAAGGATGCAAGTATCGTGGAGGTCAACAGCGGGGGGATCCCCGTCGGGGGCTTCCTAAAGGACATGGTGCTCGACGGTTTCGTCGCCGTGGGCGATGCGGCCCATCAGGTGAATCCCATACACGGAGGCGGCCTCAAGGAGGCGACGATAGCGGGCGAGTTCGCGGCCAAAGTGATCGACAAGGCGCTCAAGGACGGGGACGTCTCCCATGACAACCTTGCGGAGTACAACGAGATCTGGTGGAAGGAGCGGGGAGACAAGCTCAAGAAGGTCGAGAAGCTCAGGCAGGTAACGGAGAAGCTCTCCGACAAGGACCTGAACATGCTGGCGAAGACGATGACAAGCGATGTGCTCATCGGCCTCACACGGGGCAGCAAGATGAGTACGCTAGCAAAGGCCCTCATGAGGAATCCCCGCCTTATCGGACTGGCGCGCCATCTCCTTTGAGATCCTGGTTGCTAGTCATCAATAAAAGCAAGCGATTGCAACCTTTTCTTATGGCCGAAGAAGAGTCCATCGAGGGCCGAAGGGGTGGAGAGCACTACCGAAGGCTGGTGA
>CAYRIP010000065.1:0-5557 GCA_964424395.1 uncultured archaeon
CCTCTGGGGGCCTCTCGTTGTGCGCACCGGTCTTTACGAATGTGGACCATTCAGGCGGCTTGAGCTCAGGCATAGCCTTCAGCTTGCTTGCAACCTGCCTTATCTGCTTCTCTGTCGATGATTCCATGTCTAATGTCATAATATCACGGCTTGGCTTATTTTCAATAATATTGCACATTAAATATATAAAAGGTTTCAGGAGAATGCCGATTGGAAGCGCTCAGATGGTGACGCCTGTGAAAAGAAGGTAGAGGGCCCCCATATCAAGGACGATGAAGAATCCTACCAGCATAAGCCCGAATATCATATCGATGTTGAACCTCTTGAGGTTGCATGTCATCTTCCCCGGACTGCTGGGATTGCCAAGGCAGTTCATATTCGCCCTTATGAGGGTGTTGAATATGAGCATTATGAAAAGTGTTGAAATGATGAGTATCAGTGCACCGAGCATCATCACAGGCTTCATATCTAAAAACCCTTAATGTATTTCTTGTTCATCTCGCTCATCTTCATCTCGACATCCATTAGATCGCTTTCGTATTTATCCTTCATCCTGTTATACGTCTCCTCCGATATCTTCCTGTTGAGATACTTCTTCTGGGCCTCCTTCTTGGCCTTAATTATCTCCAGCTTCTTCCTCTCGAGCGATTCCAGGCTGCCCTTCATCCTCTTGTCACGCTTATCCACCATCTGTGCGAATATCTCAAGGCCCTTGAACATAAAGTAAATTGTCGTCTCTATCACCATGATGAACGCTATCACGAACGAGAAGCTGAACAGGAACAGGAGCAGGAGATTCCCCGGGAGGCACATGTCCCCGCCCTTGATCGCGCAGTACTCGGAGACCGTTATGAAGTTGTTGAACGCGTAATGGATGAAAAATACGGAGGTGAATATGATGAGAAGGCTAGATAGCGTCACTATCCTTAGGTCGATCATTTTCTCTTCTCCTTTGAGTAGGGGTACCTCGCGACATGCCCACACCCAAGGCACTTTACCTCCATGGCCTTGTTCGAGCTGTTTGACCTCACCGTGCAGCTCTTGCCCGGGAGGAGGTACCTATTACACTTGTTGCATATCCTTCTTTTTATCTGTTTATCGATCTTGACGTTATACCTCATCCCGATCTTCCTGGCCAGCTCGACATACCTGCCGGACCTCTCGGGATGCCTTCCGAACTCCTTTCCGGCAAGGCTTACCAGTATCCTGATCCTCTCCTCCGCTATTTCCTGCTGCCAACCGGGCTTCTTCCTGCCCCTGGCTCCCGACTTTGCTGCTTTCATTATAAGTTGATCCTGAGGTTCTTTTTCGCAAGCTCGACGTCCTTTCTTATCACTGTCTTCCTGCCGGCGTGCTCCGCCAGTATGCTAGCGTTCCTCGATAACTCCGCTGCGATCCCGCCTGTTATCTCCGCCAGGGCCTCCCCTGCGGAGAAGGATACCCTCTTCGCCCCGTTCTCCTTTAGTATCTTCTCGAATGGTGCAATCGGTAACTTTGCCATGGAATCACCCGTATATCATGTGTTTACGTATGATATTATATTGTTCATGCTGGTTAAAAAGCATCGAATCGGTGCATTCATGGCGCGGTGTTCGAATCGGGCGGATGGTCAGATATAAAAAATTTATCCCACAATTATTCAAATGATTGGGATTGGATTGAAATGTCCGTGAGAACAGGCGATGACGGAAGGAAGGTCTATTGCAGCGGCCTATTGGATTCCGATAGGCTGGATTCTATTTTCGCGCGGGGCCTTGACTCAAGGAGCGCAACCATTAAGCATGCATACCGTGGGAAATACAGCAAGGGTCCTGGAAGCGAGAGCGGATTGCATATAGACGTCACGGATGAAGGTGGCGAAACCTCCGGAGTATGGTACACTGAAAAGAGCGATATCAAGTCCATCTTTCAAGAAATTGCCGGAATAAGGCGGTTTCCATTCTGTTACCGGCTTAGTGGGCTCAGGGTCCTTGGCAAATATGCAGATGAGATTTTTGTCGGAATATCGCCCTTAAAAAAGGAATCCGAACCGGTTTCTCAGGGTCCATGATCAGTAAGCTTTTGCTATGTAGACCACTGATATGGCCTTCTTGCCGCAGTATATGCAGTCCCCGAACGTCTTCTCGGATTTACCGTATATGCTTCCCCTGATGCCTGCTCCCGTCTGGTCCTTGATCATGTCCTCGCATTCCTCATTTCCGCACCAGTTGGCCCTTGAGAAGCCGCCCTTTTCGACGGACTTGCCAAGATCCTTCATAGTCCGTACATCCCTCGTGTTCTTTTTCAGGCTCCTCCTCGAATTGTCCAGCATCTCCTTCTGTATTTCATCGAGCATGCACTTTACCTTGCTCAGCTGGCTAACCATCAGGCTGCTCTTCTTCCCGTCATTTCGCTTGACAACGGTTACAGACCTGCTGGCAACGTCCCTTGGGCCTATCTCGATCCTAAGGGGAACGCCTTTAAGCTCCCAGTCGTTGAACTTGTACCCGGCCGAGAAGTCCCGGTCATCCAGCTTTGTCCGGACGCCAAGCTTCAAAAGCTTTCGCGAAACCTCGTGCGCTTTGTCCATGACAGGCTTTTCCTTTCCCTTGAAGATTATGGGGACGACGATGGCCTGCACCGGAGAGACGGCGGGGGGAAGGACCGCGCCCTTGTCATCGCCGTGCTGCATTATGATGCCTCCTATCTGGCGCGTGGACATGCCAAGGCACGTCTGCCAGACGTGCTCCTTCTTCCCGTCCTCGTGCATGAAAGTTATGCCGAAAGGCTTTGAGAAGTTCTGCCCAAGGAAGTGCCCGCCAGGACCCTGGAAGACCTTTCCGTCCTGGACGAGCGTGTCGTATGCCACGGAGAACTCGGCGCCGGGGAACTTGTCCTTGTCCGTCCTCTTGAGAACCAGCGCCTCCATGGCCAGTTCCTTGTGGAACCTGTCGTTGATCGCTATATAATCATCTATCTGCTGCAGGCCGTCCTCGAGTGTGGCATGAGCAGTATGCACCTCAGACCAAAGGAATTCCCTGTCCCTGATGAAAGGCTTTGTCACCTTAGTGTCCCATCTTACTATGTTGCACCACTGGTTGATCTTCAGGGGAAGGTCACGATGGCTCCTTATCCATTTGGTGAACATGTTGTAGGCTATGGTCTCGCTTGTCGGCCTTATGATAAGCTTCTCGTTCAGCTTCTCGGAGCCCACCTCGGTGACGTTTGCAGTCTCAGCCTCGAACCCCTTGAAATGCTCCTTTTCCTTCTCTATGAAGCTCTCGGGGATGAGCAGAGGGAAATAGCAGTTCTGGATTCCGTTCTCCTTAAGAAGGCCGTCATACGCCTTCTGGATCATCTCCCACAAGCCGTAGCCCCATGGCTGTATGACGTCGAACCCCTTTATTGGGGTCCTCTGGTCCTTGAAGCGCCCCTTACGGACTACCTCGGTGTACCACTTGCTGAAATCCTCCTTCCGGGTAACGGTGACACCAAGATTGTCCCTTTCCTCCTCAGCTGAAGACTTATTTCGCCCCATAAGGAATATCTTTGCGTCCTATGCTTTTATTTATGAAAAAACGACCGACGATCGGAGGATCCACAGGCATCGCCAACAATACAACGAGATTCAATGCTTCTTGTCCTCGATGGCAGCCTGGGCGGCAGCAAGCCTCGCTATGGGCACCCTGAAAGGAGAGCAGCTAACGTCATTCAGGCCTATCCTGTGGCAGAACTTGACGGATTCCGGCTCGCCTCCGTGCTCTCCGCATATCCCTATCTCCATGTTGGGCTTGACGCTCCTCGCCTTCTCTATGCATATCCGCATCAGGCCGCCCACTCCCTTCTGGTCAATCGACTGGAACGGGTCTCTCTTGTAGATGCCCTTCTGGACGTAAAGCCCAAGGAACTTCCCTGAGTCGTCCCTGCTGAATCCGCAGCCCATCTGGGTGAGGTCGTTTGTGCCAAAGGACATGAAATCGGCCTCCTTGGCTATCTCGTCCGCCGTGATCGCGGCCCTTGGGACCTCTATCATTGTGCCGACCTTGTACTTGACCTTGCCCTTGACTTCCATCTCATTGGCCACCCTCTCGATTATTTCCTTTATGAGGATGTACTCGTTGACATTGCCTACGAGCGGGACCTCGATCTCAGGAAGAGGGGTGAATCCCTCCTTCTTGGCTTCGATCGCTGCCTCGAAAATCGCCCGAACCTGCATCTCTGTAATCTCGGGATACTTGACACCAAGCCTGCATCCCCTGAAACCGAGCATAGGGTTGAACTCGTGAAGAGAGCTTATTGTCTGCTTGATCTTATCGGGTGAAATGCCCATCTCATGAGCGACTTCCCTTATTTCCTTGTCTTCCTTGGGCAGGAACTCGTGAAGCGGCGGGTCAAGAAGCCTGATGATTATCGGCAGGCCGCTCATGACCTTGAAAAGGCCCTTGAAGTCCTGCCTCTGGTATGGCAGTATCTTGTTGAGGGATTTCTTCCTGTCTTCCACGGTCTCCGCAAGGATCATCTCCCTGACAGCCATTATCCTCTCAGGCTTGAAGAACATGTGCTCTGTCCTTGTGAGCCCTATGCCCTCAGCGCCGAAATTCTTTGCGATCTCCGCGTCGTGGGGCGTATCCGCATTGGCCTTAACATGAAGAGTCTTGAAATGGTCCACCCATTTCATCAATATGCCGAACTCGCCCGCTATCTCAGGCTCTATGAGCCCCATCTCGCCGGAGAACACTTCCCCGGTAGAACCGTCCAGGCTTATGAACTCGCCTTCCTTGACGGATATATTCTTGCCTGGTATCCTGAATACCCTTGCGTGCTCATCGACGATTATCGCATCACAGCCCGCTACGCAGCACTTTCCCATGCCCCTTGCAACGACTGCCGCGTGGCTTGTCATGCCGCCCCTTGCGGTCAGGATCCCTTCGGCGGCGTGCATCCCCTCTATGTCCTCCGGGCTGGTCTCCGTCCTTACAAGGACGACCTTCTCCTTCGGGTCATCGGCCTTCATCTTGGCCGCCTTTTCCGCAGTGAATACGACCTTTCCTACCGCGGCCCCGGGTGATGCGGGAAGCCCCCTGGCTATCGCCTCCGTCTTCTCCTTAGCTTTTGGGTCAATCATCTTGTGAAGAAGCTGGTCCAGCTGTTCTGCCTTCACCCTCATGACGGCGGTCTCCTTGTCTATAAGGCCTTCCTTCTCCATGTCTATGGCAATCTTCACGGCAGCCTGGGCCGTCCTCTTGCCATTCCTTGTCTGAAGGAGGTAAAGAGTTCCTTTCTCGACGGTGAACTCGAAGTCCTGCATGTCCTTGTAATGATTCTCTAGGATGCCGTATATCCTGACGAGCTCCTCATAAGCGTGAGGCATGTCCTTCTTCAAGTCATCGATGTGTCTTGGCGTCCTGATGCCGGCGACGACGTCTTCCCCCTGGGCGTTGAGGAGGTACTCGCCGTAGTGCTCCTTTCGGCCAGTTGATGGGTTCCTCGTGAATCCAACGCCCGTAGCGCAGTCCATGCCTAGGTTTCCGAATACCATGGTCTGTATGTTCACGCCGGTGCCCGCGTCATTTCTCAG
>CAYRIP010000066.1:0-5382 GCA_964424395.1 uncultured archaeon
TCATAGATATCCTTGTCGGTAGGGTGTGATATCAATACGTTTACCTTTCCAAAAGCTATTTCTGCTTCCCTTTGACACGTGCCGACCATAGTAAGCACTTCGACATCCTCTTTTGGGATAACGAACTTCTTATCGTCTTTCATAATTATATTTTGCGGCGTTATGGAACCGAAAAGGTCCTCCATTGTCCCATAATCCAACTTCCCGTCAATCTTGAAATAGAGTTCCGAATCGCCGGTGACAGAGTCCTTCCCGATGCTCCATAGCATCCCGACCCGGTGGAACTGCTTGTAGGCTTCCCTTATGACATAGATGCTTTTGCTCTCCAGCATGTCCAAATGGTCAAGCATATGATCTCTCATTAGATTTAATTAATAATTATTATATATTATTATAATATAAAACTTATGGTCTGACCGCGGAACATCCATGCCGGATTAGTCCAGGTAGCCGAGGGCCCGCAGCCTTTCCTTAACCGTGTTCTCTTCCTTCTCCGTGAACACCTCGCTACCCTTGCTGGCCTTCTCGTCCTTCTCCATGCTAGACAGCACCTGCCGTAGGATGTAAGTGACGTAGCTTGATATGGAGTTGAATCCCGTTCCTTCCATCCTCTTCCTAACATTCTCCGCAAGGGGGGTCGGTATGGAGACCGTGGTGTAGTTACCTTTGACCTTTTCCATAGAATCGATAATTACTTATCATTGATATTTATTAAGATTCCCATCATGGGACATTTCAAAAAATAAATAAAAATACTTAAGTAAAAGAAAGGACTATGAAAGCGAAAGGGGTAATCGTCATCGGCCTCGACGGGGCGTCCTGGAAGATCATCGACCACGGCATCAAGAGAAAGAGGCTTGGATACTTCTCAGGACTCAAGAAGCGCGGATGCTTCGGGACGCTCATGAGCACCGTCCCTGCGACCACATCTCCTGCGCTTCCTACCTTCTATACGGGCATGAATCCCGGAAAGCACGGCATATTCGGCTTTGTAAAGCAGGATGATTCGCTGATATCTCTGAAGGATGTCGGTGTCAAGAAGCTATGGAATTACCTCGACGCGATAGATATCCGATCGTATATGATGGAGCTTCGGCTAACCTATCCACCCGAGGAGATAAACGGGGTGATGGTCTCTTCGGACAGGGATTTTCCAAGCGAGGACTCCGACTTCGTCTACCCAAGCGACCTGAAAGAAAGCCTTGGGAACTTCTACATCACAAATGAATGGGGGAAGCTCAACGAGCTCAGAAGGGACGTTGCAGGAAACAAGGAAAGGATCCTCAAGGCGCATTCATCGCTTGTCAAAAGGAAGTTCGAAGCATTCAGCAGGACGATGGGAACCGAGCCCTTCGACTTCTCGATAATCTGGATCGCAGAGACCGATTCGATGCAGCATTACTGCTGGCACATACCTGACACCATGGTCAAGCTTTACAGGAACGTGGAAGTTGAGATAGAGAAGCTTGAGAAGTCCCACAAGGACTGGGACTTCATTATAATGAGCGACCACGGATTCGGCTCGACCCCTCTTAAGAACTTCCATGTGAACACATGGCTCGAATCCTGCGGATACCTCTCTGTCAGCGGCGGCCTCTTCAGCGGCCTGGTAAAGAGGGCGCACTTCTTCCTGGGCTCATTCATGCACGGCCGGGGATTCGTCACGAAGGTCGTGAAGAGGGTTGCCAACATGTCATCTTCCAGGGGGAGCGGACCCTCCGGCGCGAAATCATCGACCATCTTCTCGCACAAGGTCCCAGGGCTTGACATGGGAAAGACGAAGGCGTATCTCCAGCACAAGTGGGGTATATCCATAATCCGGGAGAACGTCAGCAAAGACGAATACAACAGGGTCGTTGGTGACATAATCAGCAGGATGAAAGAGCTCAAGGACAAAGACGGCGTCAGGATCATCAAGAACGCGTGGAAGAGGGATGAGATGTTCTCCGGGGAATTCACAAAGGACGTTCCCGATATAATATTCCAGGCGAACGACAACTACGAGCCCGAATACCACCTGGGCTTAAGCGTCGTTTCTGAAAGGCCTCTTGAGAAGCTCACAGGAGTCCATGACACGCACCGCGAGGGCATATTCATGGCGTTCGGCCCGGATTTCAAGAAGGGCCATGATGTAGGCAAGCCCAGTATCATGGATATTACGCCGACACTGCTTCACATGTTCGGGGCGAAGGTCCCATCTGACATGGACGGCAGGGTGCTCAAGGGGGTATTCAAGAAGGGATTTATGCCAAGGAAGGCCTCGGATGCATCACGTTCCAAGATGGAGAGGGAGAAGATCCTGAAGGCGGCCATGCGAATCAGGATATGACCGATGAGGTTGGGTGATTGAGTCTTATGAAAAGGAAGAAGGTCTTCATCGTCATACCGAGCATGACATGCGGCGGTTCTGAGAGGGTGGTCTCTATCATCCTCAAGTTCCTTGACAGGAAGGCGATCGTGCCATGCCTCATAACATACGGCGGGAAGAGCTACTATGAGATCCCATCCGACGTGAAAATCATCGAGCTTGACGGATGCAGGATCGGCGGCCCGCTAAGGGGTGCGCTCAACTTCTTCAAGAGGACCAAGGAGCTCCAGAGGATAATCGACGAGGAGAAGCCCGATTCCATCCTCGGGGTGCTTGCAGGGCCGATCCCGCTGATGGCCGGCAAGCGCTCCAAGCGCAAGCCCAAGGTCGTGATCAGGGAGTCCAGCTTCCCATCAAAGGACCTGGTCGGGTTCAAGGGTTGGATATACAGGATCATGATCCGCAGGTACTACCCGAAGGCCGATCTTCTGGTCACCATGACAAACGACGCCAAGAAGGACCTTGTGGATAATTTCGGCATCGATCCGGGGAAGATAGAAGTCATACCGAATCCGATAGACCTGGCCGGGATCGGGAAGCTGTCCAAGGAGGCGATTGGCAAGGACGAATCTGACGATAAGCTGTTCCGTGGCGATGCTCCCGTGATAATATCCGCCGGGAGGCTTATCGAATCCAAGGGGTACCGGTACCTCATCAGGGCATTCGGCCGCCTGAGCAAGGGCATGAAGGCTAGGCTCGTGATCCTCGGGAAGGGCGGGCAGAGGTATGAGCTGCAAAAGATTGCGAAGGACGCCGGCGTCGGGGACAGCGTCTTCCTGATAGGGGAGAGGAAGAACCCCTTCAAGTACTTCAGAAGGGCTGCCGTCTTCGCGTTCCCGTCGCTTTATGAGGGATTCCCGAACGTCGTGACGGAGTCCATGGCCTGCGGAACCGCGACGATATCGACCGACTGCCAGAGCGGACCGAGGGACATCATAGAGCACGGGAAGAGCGGCCTGCTCGTCCCGACAGAGGACGAGGGCGCCCTTTATGAGGCCATGAAGAGGCTTCTTAGCGACGAAAAGCTCAGGAAGAGTATCGCAAAGAACGGCAGGATTCGCGTAAAGGATTTCGACGCGAGGAAGATCGTGAAGAGATATGCGGAAATCCTGAAGTGAATCGGCGCCATGCGCTCAGATGATATAGTCAGCCTTCTTGGCGAGATGCTTGAACTGCCTGTGATTTACCGCAAGAACCATGTAATCGTATGCTTTTTCTGTGATGTCTCCTTCCTTGACGTTCCGACAGCCGAATATCTCAGCCTTCTCCCGGGCAAGGGGCTCGTGGATGTCGACGGCGCAGCCGTGCTCCTTGAGGCCGCCCACGACGTCCTCTATCTTGGAGTTACGAAGGTCCTTCAGGTCGGGCTTGAAGGTCGCGCCCAGGACCAGCACCCTGGACCCCTTGGCATCGATCCCCTTGGATTTCATGTCCTTGACCATCCTTGAGACCTCGTACTTCGCCATCTCATCGTTGATATGCCTTCCGGCCAGTATCATCTCCGGGCGGTGGCCCATCTGCTCGGACTTGTACGCCAGATAGTACGGGTCGATCCCTATGCAGTGCCCGCCGACCAGCCCCGGATGGAAGCGCAGGAAGTTCCATTTGGTCCCGGCGGCTTTCAGCACCTCATCGATATCGATTCCCATCTTGTCGAAGATTATCTTCAGCTCGTTCATAAGCGCGATGTTTATGTCCCTCTGCACGTTCTCTATTATCTTTGCCGCCTCGGCGACCCGAATGGAAGGCGCCCTGTGGATTCCCGCGTCAACGATGGAGCCGTAAACATCTGAGATCACATCGAGCGACTTGCTGTCGCATCCGGACACCACCTTCACTATCCTGTCGACTGTGTGCACCTTGTCGCCGGGATTGATCCTCTCGGGCGAATACCCCACCTTGAAGTCCGATTTGTATTCGAGCCCGCTCTCCCTGGAGAGAATCGGGACGCATATCTCCTCGGTCACCCCGGGATAGACGGTCGACTCGAACACCACGATCGTCCCTTTGGTCATGTTCCTGCCAATGATCGCGGTCGCCTCCCTGAGGGCCGACATGTCGGGCCTCTTGCTCTTGTCGATAGGCGTTGGCACGGCGACTATGATGAAATCGCATCTTCGGATCGATGACGGGTCGCTGGTGAATTCTATCATGGCCCCATTGATCGCAGAAGCAGGTATGTCGGCGTTCCTGTCCTTTCCATTTCTCAGCTCGCCGATCCGCTCCTCATCGACATCGAAGCCGATCACATCCGCTTTCTTTCCCAGCGCGACCGCCAGGGGAAGCCCGACGTAGCCAAGGCCTGCGACGCAAACCTTCCTGCCATTATTCCCTTCCTTTGGCTCGTTGATTGCGGGCATATCTATCAACTTCACTGGCTCTTGTACCATGCTATGGTCTTTTCGAGCCCTTCCCTGAACATGACCTGCGGCTTGTAGCCTAGTTTGTCCTTCGCAAGGGAGATATCCGCCAGGGAATGCTTGACGTCGCCTTCCCTTTCTTCAGAGTGTCCCGGCGAGATATCGGTGCCAAGGATGCCGTTTATCTCCTCGACGAGCTTCAGAAGCGTTATCCTCTCGCTGCACGCGATGTTGTACTCCCTGCCGCAGGCCCCGCTTTTGGCCTTCATGGCAAGCAGGTTCCCCTCGACCACGTTGGCGATGTATGAGAAATCCCTCGACTGCTTCCCGTCGCCGAAAATCGTCGGCTTCTTTCCGCCAAGCATGAGCTTGATGAACTTGGGTATGACGGCGGCGTACTCGGATTCCGGGTTCTGCCGGGGGCCGAACACGTTGAAGTATCTGAGGGTTATCGTCTCCAGGCCGAATATGTCGTTGAATAGCCTGCAGTACCTCTCCCCGACGTGCTTGGTCAGGGCATAGGGGGATATCGGATCGGACACCATGGTCTCCTTCTTGGGCAGCTCCGGGTTGTTGCCGTAGACCGAGCTGCTGCCGGCGAACACTACCCTTTTCACGCCGGCGTCCTTTGCGCACACCAGAAGATTCAGGGTC
>CAYRIP010000067.1:0-5215 GCA_964424395.1 uncultured archaeon
AGGGCCAGGGACCTGATCGCCGAGCATGACGAGGAGAAGACCAACGCCCTGCTGGAGAAGCTCGTCAAGCTGGGGCTGCTCGAAAAGGGCCAGGGGCTCGACGACGTCCTCGCGTTGACGGTGAACAACATCCTTGACAGGCGGCTGCAGACTGTCGTCTGGAAGAAGGGGCTCGCTACCACGGCCAAGCAGGCAAGGCAGTTCATAACGCATTGCCACGTGACGGTGAGCGGAAAGATCGTGAGGTCGCCGGCATACATCGTGCCCGCGCATGAGGAGACCGGCATCGTTCTCGATTCCGTTTCAGAAGCTAAGGGTGGTAAATGATGGCAAAGGAAGGAAAATGGGGAATAGCGCACATCTACTCCAGCGAGAACAACACGATAATCCATATCACGGACATGACAGGCTCCGAGACCATAAGCAGGGTCACGGGCGGCATGATCACGGACAGGGACAAGGACAAGGGAAAGGCGTTCCCTGCCATGAGGGCCGCAAGGAGGGCCGCCGCAGAGGCTATGGAGAAGGGCGTGACAGGGCTTCACCTGAGGATAAGGGCCCCCGGAGGCCACAAGAAGAAGATACCCGGCGAGGGTGCCCAGCCGGCCATCAGGGGGCTTGTTAGGGCAGGCCTTCGGATCGGCAGGATCAAGGACGTCACCCCCATACCGCATGACACCACGAAGAAGCCGGGCGGAAGAAGGGGAAGGAGAGTATAAGCCCGCTGCATGCAGTATGCTGAAAGGCTCAGATAATCATCCATCAATGATAAATAGGGATTCATATGGCAAAATCGCACAGTCCACGGAAGGGAAGCAGGGCGTTCTGGCCCAGGAAGAGGGCAAAGAGGATATACCCTTCGGTGAGGGCCGTTCCCGAGGGCAGGGACGACAGGGTCGCTCCGATGGCGTTCGCCGGGTACAAGGCAGGCATGACCAACGTGAGCTATACCGACACCAGGAAGGCTTCGCCCACGAGCGGCAAGGAGGTAATGAAGGCGGTCACCGTCCTGGACTGCCAGCCTCTCATGGTGATAGGGATGAAGCTATACAGGGAGGGGGAGAAGGGCCTCGTCAACGAAGGGACGGTCTGGAGCGAGAACCTCGCAAAGGACCTTGGAAGGGCCCTGGACGTCCCGAAGAAGCCGCACATGAAAAAGGAGCTCATAGGAAAGAAGCTGGACAAGCTCTCCGAGATAAGGATCATAGTCAGCACGCAGCCGAGGGGATCGGGCATCGGAAAGAAGAAGCCTGAGATCTTCGAGATACCGCTTTCTGGGGACGTCGAGAAGCAGTGGGCATACGCCCTTGAGAAGCTCGGAAAGGAGATACTTCCCGGTGACGTCTTCGCCCAGGGCGAGGTCGTGGATGTCAAGGCCGTATCCAAGGGCAAGGGTTTTTCCGGCGTCGTCAAGAGGTTCGGCGTCAAGATAAGGGGCAGGAAGCACGGCGGGAAGAGGAGGCAGATAGGTTGCATCGGCCCCAGGGTGCCGGCGAGGGTCCTTCCGGGAGCCATCGCCATGGCGGGCCAGCTCGGCTTCCAGACGAGGACCGAGTTCAACAAGAAGATCCTAAAGATTGGAGAAGAAGGGATCAGCCCGAGGGGCGGTTTCGTGAACTACGGGAAGGTCCCCAAGAACTACATGCTTATCCAGGGCTCCGTGCCGGGGCCAAGGAAGAGGCTCATCGTGCTCAGGAAAGCGATGAGATGGAAGGACAATCCGGTCCCTGTCGAGATCAATTACGTCTCAATGGAACCCCAGCAGTAGGAATCATCCATGGTTTTCCCTATTCTCTATATATTCAATATAATAGCAATGTAATAGCAATGCTCATCTTCGCTGGCTATTCGTGCTCGTATGAGAAAAGGTCGATTAGGAATATCGCGAAAGGCATTATAACGATAAGAAGCCCTATCAGTAGCGCTATTATGAGCGGGTTCTGGAGGCTTATCGGTGCCTCGCCCATGGCGTAAATCGAGAGCATCGATATGAAGACCACCGCGATGACGATGACCACGACGAGCAGGTAGATATTGCTGAACAGCGTCCAGATAATGCCCCAAAGACTTGCGAAGAAGTTATAGACCGGCGCCAATGCCCAGCCCAGTATTATGAGCACGATGACGGCTATTATGACAACCGCGACCCATGCGAACACGGAGACGGGATCGAGCTCCACGGTCTTGATTCCCTCCCCGATCAGGTAGAATATGGAGCCCAGCAGGGACAGGACGACGATTATCACGAGCGCGACGACGGCATAGCCCCACTTGGTGCCGTGGTACGTCTCGTCCTTTGTCTTCCAGACACTCATATCAATTAATTGGATTGCATAAAATATAAAAGGTCGGATATGCATTGAGGAATTCTAAAGTTCACTTTTGCAGTAATCCATGGCGTTGGCAAATATTATCACACCGTCCCCTTCGGCTTTGGGCCCAGCTTCTGATGTCCAGTCCTCGGCTGTGAATGGATCTGTCCTCGCTTCCGGATGAGGCATCAATCCAAGTACCGTTCCCTTCTCATTGTCGCAGATTCCGGCAATATGCATAATAGATCCCGTCGGGTCCCAGCTCCTCCTGTAGTCTCCACTAGGTTCCAGCACATGCCCCTCGGGATCTGTGTAGGTGAATACGACTTGGTCGTTCTCAAAGAGCCTTTTCACAACAGACATGTCGCCGTCATAGAAACCTTTGGTTATCAGCTTGCCCTGTCCGTTCCTCATAGGAAAGGTACACAAATCCTCAATCCCCTTCGTGAATATGCATTTACCTTTGTTGACGTTCAAGAGGTGAACGGGATAGTCCCTGAAATCGCCGCAGTCGTTGTAATATAGGGTTATATCGCTTTCACCCATGAAGCCGTCGCTTGTGAGCAGGCCTCCCTGGACAGCCTTTTGGAACCCGTTGCATACGGCAAGTATTATCTTTCCATCCCCATGGAACTTCGTGAACTGTCCGGCCAGTTTCCTTCTTATCAGGGCCCCCTCTATCCCGCCCGCTCTGACATAGTCTCCAAAACCGAACCCTCCCTGCATGAAGAGGAAGTGATAGTTATTGATATCATCCCTTCCCTCGAGAAGGTCGTAGATGTGCACGTCCTTGTGATCGAATCCTACCATCTCCACTGAGCGACGGCTCTCACGGTAGCAGTTCGCACCAGGTCCCGCCAGTATAGCACATCTGTACTTGCTCATTAATATCCCCTCAGAGGAGCCTTCCAGGCCTCTCCCAAAACGTTGATATCCCCATGAACGACCTTCCTGCCACCATTTCCGTAAATGGTCAGGTAAGGACTATCAGTTACAGTTCCAATTTTGGCGATGTCATAATCGCCCATCCTCCCCTCGAACTCTGAAGCCTTTTCTGGAGGCACCGTCATAAGAGCCCGCCCAAGCGACTCAGTGAACATCTTCTGCCAGTCATGCATCCCGCTTTCAGCAGGCAGCTTGGAGAAATCGAGCTCCATCCCACGCCGGCCCCCGTAAGCCATCAGAGCAGCCGCTACGCCAAGCCCGCCGTGGTTCACTGATTTCGCGGCCCTGACGATCTTTTCTTTCGGCAACCTTCCTGTCGTTATGACCTTGCTCAGCTGCCTATACATCTTTCCGGCCTGCTTCCCGTCGATCGTCGGGACATCATTGCCCACATATCCATCGATATGGTAATAATCATATCCAGCAAGCGGCTTAGTCTCTCCTGAGCCGTCCTGTATCCAGTAGAACTGGCTTCCGCCCATCTCCGGCTTGGTCTTGCCAACGGCATATACGAGGTTCCCCGGCCTCTTTGCGAACGAGCTTACGCAGGTCCTGACATCATCTATAACGCTCCTCGTATGGGCTATGAGTGTGGGAGCGATATAGTAGAGTTCCCCAGTTTTTGGGTCCTCCCAATGGTTGTTCATGCTGTCTTTGCCCACATCGCACGGGATATCGTATTCATACATATTATCGGTGAACGCCTGCAGCCCCATCGCTTGCAGTTCGCCATAGCCCAGTTGTCGAATATGGTCATCCTGTTCAGATTACCGCCATGCACCACGTTGTTTCTGATGGCGGTATCGAAAATCGCCCTCACCCCAAGGCCTGAATGCTTCAATGTCTTCCTTGCGTCTGAATACACCGAGATTACCCAGCCCGCGTCGCAGTCCGGAATCGGCCTGTAGACGACAGCATCATTTGGCCCGTCGTTTCCAGGTCCAGTCAACTGAGGAAGGATTGTACCGCCCTGGACCTGATGGTCGAAGGGCCTTACCTGCGTCTCTTCGTTGGAACAGATATTGAAGCTTCCAAGCATTTTCAATAGCTCTCCGGTAAGATCATCTTCAACCTCTATTTTCGGCTCTGGTAGGTCAATAACATGGAATGTCGCTTCCCTTTCTACCTTGGGCTTTCCTCCGTGCAGATGCTCAAGTTCCATATCCATGAGAACCGTTCTATCACTTTCGTTATCGTATACGACTGCTCTTCCGGAGTCTGTCATCTTTCCTATTGGATAAGCTTCGATTTTGTGCTTTGTGAACACGTTCACTACTTCATCGACATCCTCGGGAGCAACAACGATTGTCTGCCTTTCCTGCGATTCTGATATGACCTTGTCGGTATTGCTCATCCCTGATTCTTTTGTACTGACATAGTCCGAGAAAAACTCAATACCTCCTGTCCTCAATGCAACCTCGAAAACATTTGACGACAGGCCACCACCACCGACATCTTGGCAGTACTTTGCTTTCCTGCTTTTGTATATTTGTTCTACCAGCTCATATGACCAGCTCTGCTGCTCCAGGGGATTGCCTATCTGCACCCCAGCAACCGCCTGATCACGGTCCTCTGTAGCCTTCCTGCCAACAGACGAGAGGGTAGCTCCGTGAATACCGTCCCTGCCTGTCCTTCCACCGATGAGGATTAACACATCTCCTGTATTCAATCCATTTTCTTGGTTCTGCTTGTAATAGTCGAGGTCCACAAGCCCGAAAGAGCCGCCGAAAACAAGAGGATTGTTAGCGTTGGCCTTGCTGTATTGGGAGGCAGCCATTACTGTCGGGACGCCCATCTTGTTTCCGTAATCCTGGTTGCCCCTGTTTATCTCTTGGAGATACACCATCGTGGGCTTCCTCTGTACCATCTCAGCTGGTGTGTCCGGATCAGGAAAGATTGGGTAGAACGTATCGGCTCTCACGTCCGCAAGGACGGCCAACGGGTCCCTTATGACACCT
>CAYRIP010000068.1:0-5192 GCA_964424395.1 uncultured archaeon
CGTGGATGACAAGCTGCTCTCCGGGGTCAAGAAGGTCAAGCATGAGATAAGGCAGAACATCGCCAAGGCGATACTTGCTGCCTTCGGGTTCATGATTGCGCTCGTCTGGAGGGACGTCGTAAAGGACGGGGTCGACAAGATCATCGCATACTCGAACCTCAACGGCGACGGTTACACTTTCACCCTGATAACCGCCGTGGTAACGACATTGATCTGCGTCATCGGCATCATATATTTCAGCCGGTGGAGCGAGAAGAATTGAGTGCCTGTTCAGCGTATGAGGCAAGGATTGCGCGGATACGGTAGGCTGATTTTTAAGGAATTCCCCGAATATGTTTAAATGGATGATGAACTTAGGGACTCGAGGGTTTCGATACTTATTCATCTCGTTGCCGGCGCGGTGATGGGATTAGTCTCACCGGCGCTCCCAGAGGCGATATACGCTCTGGGACTCGGCCTGGTCGCTGCATTCCTGCTGGGCCACCTCATGGAGAGGTTCGTAGGAAGAAGGAAGATCGGCTGGTGGATCGGGAACGGGCTCTTCATCTACATCTTCGTCTGGCTCGATTTCTGGATATTCGCCGTGAACATGCTATGAATCTGGACGGGGAAGGAAGCCCCACATTTTCCCGTCGTGATTTTTAAATACCCAGGTTATAGGATTATTTTGAATATCATGGGCATCAAATCAAAGGACATAATAACAACAGTCGACCTCCCAAAGCCGGACGTCGACGAGATCCTCAAGCAATCCGAGGCGATGCTGCTCTTCCTTAAGGATTCAAGGGTGCCCAGGCTTCTGAAGGGGAAGATTCTCGCGACCATGTTCTTCGAGCCAAGCACCAGGACCAGGCTCTCCTTCACTTCCGCCATGCTAAGGCTCGGGGGATCCGTTCTTGGATTCTCAAGCGCCGAGGGCACAAGCGTCAAGAAGGGGGAGTCACTCGAGGACACTGTCAGGATGGTTGACAGCTACTCGGATATCATAGTGATGAGGCATCCCGAGATAGGCTCTAGCGCCATTGCGGCAAAGATCGCGGAAAGCCCCGTGATCTGCGGCGGCGACGGTCCCAACCACCACCCGACCCAGGGCCTTATGGACCTGTTCACCATCAAGCAGGAGAAGGGGCTGAAAAACGTCAACGTCGCCCTGTGCGGGGACCTCAAGTTCGGCAGGACGACCCATTCGCTGATCTACCTGCTTGCCATGTACGGCCTTGGGATAAACCTCGTGTCTCCGGCAAGCCTTAGGATGCCAGCGGGCATCGTTAAGGAAGTGAAAGAGAAAAACGGCTGCGAGATAAAGGAGTATCGGAGCATGGCCGAGGTCGTATCCGACGTCGATGTACTCTACGTGACCAGGATACAGAAGGAGAGGTTCCTAAACATCAGCGACTACGGTAAGCTGGAGGGGTCGTACAGGGTGGATAAAAAGCTCCTGGAGAAGGCGAAGAAGGGGCTGATCGTGATGCACCCCCTTCCGAGGGTGAACGAGATCAGCACGGAGGTGGATGACACGCCGTTCGCCAAGTACTTCGACCACGCCGCCTACGGCGTCCCCGTCAGGATGGCGATCCTTTCGCTGCTCCTCGGAAAGCTTTGATATGGATGATGATTCAAGGTGATGACATGGAAAGGATGATCGCGGAGATTCTTCTGGATATCAGGGCCGTCACCCTCAGGCCCAGCCCCCCGTTCAGGTGGGTGTCCGGGATGGTCGCGCCGATCTATGTCGACAACAGGCTGATAATGTCTTTTCCGGCCGAGAGGAAGACCATAGTAAGCTGCATGTCGAAGCTTGTCAATAACATGGGGCTTGATCCCGACGTGATAGCGGGCGTCGCGACATCGGGCATCCCGTGGGCCGCATGGCTGGCCGCTGATCTCGGCAAGCCCATGATATACGTTCGGAAGTCTGCCAAGGACCACGGCAAGGAGAACCTGGTAGAGGGAAAGCTGGAGAAGGGCCAGAGAGTCCTTCTCGTCGAGGACCTCATCAGCACAGGCGGGAGCGCGATCTCCGCGATTGAGGCGGTCAGGGAGGCCGGGGGGATTCTGAAGGACTGCATGGCGATTTTCACCTACGGTTTCAAGGAATCCGTTCAAAACTTCGATGAGAGCGGGTGCAGGCTCATAACGCTTAGCGACTTCAGCACGCTTGTGAAGGTCGCCTCGGAGATGGGCCGCATAAAGGAAGAAGACATCCAAAAGGTCCTGGAATGGTCCAAGGACCCAAAGAACTGGGGAAAGCGCTGATATCTCCAATTCTCAACGCTTTCGGACAAGGGACCAGCTCGCCTTGCCGCACGGAACGTGGGGGCGTTCCCATCTGAAGGATGGACCTTTATAAAATTTTCGCACCTTTAGATAATATTACATTCATGGCGCGTGTCACAGATGATAGAATACATCATCCTTTCTAGCATTGTCTCGTTGTGCTTCGCAGTCTATCTGGCAAGATCCGTCATGAAGGAGGGCGAGGGTTCCCGGGAGATGAAGAAGATATCCCGGGCGATAAGGGAAGGCTCCGAGGCTTTCCTTAGCAGGCAGTACAGGACCGTCTCTGTCTTCTTCGCTGTGGTCGAGATAATACTGATCGCCCTTGCACTGAACGGATACCTCACGATCTTCGTGCCCTTCGCATTCCTCACTGGGGGCTTCTTCTCCGCGCTTTCGGGCTACATTGGCATGAAGATGGCCACCAGGGCCAATGTCAGGACCGCGAACGGGGCGAGGAAAAGCCTGAACAGCGGGCTTCGCATCGCTTTCTCCTCCGGAGCTGTCATGGGCTTCTTCGTGGTAGGCCTTGGTCTTTTCGATATCAGCGTCTGGTACGTCGTCCTCAACTGGTTCTACTCGTCGGTCGAGATCTCGATAAGGATGCAGTACATCACGTCGGCGATGCTCACGTTCGGCATGGGGGCATCCTCCGTAGCGCTGTTCGCCAGGGTCGGAGGCGGCATATACACCAAGGCCGCCGATGTGGGCGCCGATCTCGTCGGGAAGGTCGAGAAGGGCATCCCGGAGGACGACCACAGGAACCCAGCGGTGATCGCCGATCTCGTGGGCGATAACGTCGGCGACGTGGCTGGGATGGGCGCCGACCTTTACGAGAGCTACGTCGGTTCGATAATTGCCACGATGGCCCTGGCGGTTGCCTCCGGCC
The DNA here is from genome assembly GCA_964424395.1 of uncultured archaeon. GTDB lineage: Archaea > Aenigmatarchaeota > Aenigmatarchaeia > QMZP01 > JAFGSV01 > JAFGSV01. Next base: position 3,167 of record CAYRIP010000068.1, read on the forward strand.
TGAGCGTCGGCGGCGTCTCCGTGCCCCTAGCGCTTGCGGGCGTTGGGATCCTCGCTTCCATATGCGGGACATTCCTCGTGAGGTCCGGCGAGGACTCAGACCAGGAAGACCTTCTCAAGGCTCTTCGGAAAGGGGTCTTCGGATCCGCGATACTCATCGCGATCCTGTCATATTTCATAGTGACCGTGATTCTAGGACCCCTTCACTTAGGATTGTACCTCTCCATCCTCTCCGGGCTTGCCGCCGGGATCATAATAGGCCTCTCCACCGAGTTCTTCACTTCCCACAGGTACGCACCGACACGCTACGTCGCCGCTTCCAGCGAAGCGGGCCCCGCGACCGTGATACTCTCCGGCATATCTGTCGGGATGATAAGCACCCTTGTACCGATCGTGACCGTATCCGTCGCCGTGCTGCTGAGCTTTCATTTCGCCGGCGGCTTCGCGAATGCTGCCCTCGGGCTCTACGGAATCGGTATAGCAGCGGTCAGCATGCTCAGCACCCTCGGGATAACATTGTCCACCGACGCCTATGGGCCGGTCGCCGATAATGCCGGGGGCATAGCCGAGATGACGAACCAGCCCGCGGTCGTGCGCAGGAGGACAGACGCTTTCGATTCGCTTGGAAACACCACCGCCGCGACGGGGAAGGGATTCGCCATAGGATCGGCGGCCCTTACCGCGCTCGCGCTCATAGCGGCCTACAAGGAGGAGGTCGGCCTGCTTGGGAAGGAGCTTTCCCTAAGCATCATGGACCCCAGGATAACGGCAGGGCTCTTCATCGGCGCGATGCTCCCATTCCTCTTCTCGTCGCTCACGATAAGGGCGGTGGGGAAGGCCGCTTTGCAGGTCGTGGTGGAGGTCCGCAGGCAGTTCAGGGAGATAAAGGGGATCATGACGGGAAGGGAGGACCCGGAGTACGCGAGAATCGTAAGCATAGTGACGAGATCCGCGCAGAAGGAGATGGTTCCGCCTGCGCTGATTGCTATAACGGCCCCTCTCATCGTGGGCATACTGATGGGCGTCGAGGCTGTTGTCGGGCTTCTGATGGGTTCCCTTGCGTCGGGCTTCGTCCTTGCGGTGTTCATGGCAAACTCGGGCGGGGCTTGGGACAACGCCAAGAAGTGGATAGAGGATGGAAACCTCGGAGGCAAGCACTCCCCCGCCCACAAGGCGGCGGTGCTGGGCGACACCATAGGCGATCCCTTCAAGGATACCTCGGGCCCTTCCATAAACATACTCATCAAGCTGATGAGCATGGTATCGATAGTCTTTGCGTCCTTCATTGTCTCCTTCTCGCTCCTGTAGAGGTCCTGTAGATATACATTTAACCATTGAACCGGAATACAGGCACGTACGTGTTCGGCATCGGGGATGGATGGTGGCCGCTCTTTTTAAAAACTTGGCAATCATTATAAATCCCTGAGTAAGGAAAAGAGGGTAATATGGAAGGGAGAAGGAAGCCGAAGAAGCAGGCAGCGCCGGTAGCTAGGCTTCCGGAGGTGAATATCGGTCTCGTGGGCCACGTTGACCACGGGAAGACCACCCTCACCGAGGCGCTTAGCGGGCAATGGACCGACACCCACTCAGAGGAGATGAAGAGGGGGATAACAATAAAGCTCGGCTATGCGGACATTTCCCTGTATGAATGCAAGAAATGCGGCCATCCCCATGGATTCTCTACCTCACCCAAATGCATGAAATGCTTCTCTGACTGCGAATTCCTGAGGACCATATCCCTTGTGGACGCTCCCGGGCACGAGACGCTCATGGCGACCGTCCTTGCCGGAGCGGCACTCATGGACGGAGCCCTTCTCGTGATATCGGCCAACGAGCCATGCCCGCAGCCCCAGACGAGCGAGCACCTGGTCGCTCTGAACATCGCGGGTCTGAAGAACATAGTGGTCGTTCAGAACAAGATAGACAGGGTCACGAAGGAAGAGGCCGAGAGCAATTATAATCAGATAAAGGAATTCCTCAAGGGCACTGTCGCCGAGAATGCCCCGATAATCCCGGTATCCGCCCAG
>CAYRIP010000069.1:0-5179 GCA_964424395.1 uncultured archaeon
CCTTGGAGAAGTTGACTCCTATCCTCTTCCCGTATCGCGAACCGAACCTACCGGCTGCACCAACTTTCTTCGTTTTCATATTACTACCTATCCCTCATCAAGCAATATAAATTGATGGGGGAGGAAGCCCTACTTGATGAGCTTCCTCATATCATTGCCCTTCAGGACAGCCAAGTCCAGGGCCTTCTCGATATCCGCTGCGGTAAGCCCTTCCGAGCCACCCTTCTGTATCGCTGCCACGTTGCCGTCGTCCCTTGTCGTCACGGTTATCCTCGCCCCTGCCGCGTCCTCTTCCTCCCGGGTCGCGTCCAGCATCAGATGGTCGCCCACCTTGAACGAGGTGCACGCAACAGGCCTGCATGTGACCGGCAGCTTCTTCTTGGTGTGCTCGGTGCAGATCACAGCGCCGTCCTCGTACTTCGGGAACACTGCCTTGTCAAGTGCGGCGGCAGCCGCGAGCGCGGCCGCGTCTATGAGGTTGCCGAAGTTGTCAAGGATGTTTATGTCGACGAACACCATCCAGACCTTCTCGCCCGGCTCGATGCACAGCTTGTCCACATCGATCGCTTTTGATTCCCTGATCCCCCTGTCGACGACCCTTGCGAGCTCGATGCTGTTGTCCCTCGGCGGGCCCGGCTCGAAGTCCGGTGACGATATGGGCGAGAATTCCGCCCCTGTCATCAGCACCCCTGAATTGGGCCTGTCCGCGAAAGGCGACCCGACGCCAACCTTGACGCCTGCGATGACCTTCGTCCTGCCGAGCTTGACGAGCGCCGATCCCTCGGCCTTCTCGATGGGGCTCGATTCAATCACTATGTCCCTGATCTGGTCCAGCTTCCTTCCGTCAAGCCTTTTGTTCTTGGCCGCCATGCTCACAATGCTCTGTTCCTGTATCTTCATTTCATCCACCTCTTCTTTAAAGCATCCTTCTGCTTCTGCTCTATACCCTCGCAAGCCTTCGTTGCGATCTTCAGAAGCGCTTTCACGTCTTCCTTCTTCAGGTTCCCGTCCATCTGGAGAAGAGATATCTTCCCCTGGCTAGGGATGTATGCCACCGGCAGGTCGCAATCGCTTGCGTCCTCCTCCTTCCCCGCAAGGTCGACGACATAAGTACCGTCGATCTTCCCCGCGGCGACAGAGGCAACGAGCCCCCTCATGGGGACGCCCGCGTCCGCAAGCGCCACGCTCGCGGCGTTGATGGCGGCGGTCCTCGTGCCCGCATCGGCCTGTATTATGTCTATGTAGACATCTATAGCCGCCTTCGGGAACTCCTCAAGGAATATCAGCGGCTCGAGGGCTTTCCTCACAACCATGGATATCTCCTTGCTTCTTCTCGAAGGTCCGGGCCTCGCCCGATCGTCTGTAGAGAACGGGGCCATCGTGTACCTGCACTGGACAGTCGCCTTGTTGAAGTCCTGCAGCCTCCTCGGGAACATCTCCCTTGGGCCGAACACCCCGGCGACCGCGATGGTCCTTCCCATCCGCACCCTAGCCGATCCGTTGGCGTTCTCAAGGACTCCGGCGGTTATCTCAATCGGCCTGATCTCCTCAGGCTTCCTGCCGTCATTTCTTTTCATCTATAACACCTCTCTCAAGTATCTTCTCTATCCTGTTCGTCAGGCCCTCGCTTGCGGAGTTCTTCTCGATGAACCTTATGACATCGATCACGAACTCCTCCTTGTCTCCCTCGAGCCAGACAGTCCCGTTCTGCCCTACGACAACATGGGACCCGGTCTTGCTCTTTATCATATCGATCATGGAACCGCTCTTCCCGATTATCCTGGGAACCTTGGCTGGATTCACGCTGATCACACGACCTCCGCTGAACTTGCGGCAGATCCTGTCGAACATCGAGATATGAACCGACATCATGGCGTTCACCATCTTTATCTTACCGTAGATGATTTCCCCGACGCCGTATATCTTCGATATATCAGTCTTGTTCGAGTCTATGTATCCCCTGACTCCTGATAACGGGAGATACGCCTGGTATGGGCACTTGATATCTATCACCCACCCGTTGCTCTGGACATCGGAAACCTCTCCGATGACCATGTCATCTCTGTTCGGCATATAGACGCCGTTTAGAGGTATGACCGAGAGCACCCTTCCCTGGACGCTCACGAGGCCAACCTTCTTTGCGTATATGTCGTTGCCATCCCTGAAGCAGTTCTTGCCAGGGAGGAACTCCATGCTCTCGACGAGCTTCTCGCCCGGAGCAACGAAGTCTCTCGTATTCTTCAGCAATTTTTCCATACTAACACCATTCCTTATAGTTTATGCTCTTTAAGTATTTTTACCTCCGCCCTGCCTGCTGTTATATGGTTCAGGGTTTCGTATATCTCCGACTGCATCCCAGCCGGTATCTGCATTATAGCAAACCATGAATCGTTCTTCCACTCCTCGCTCTTGACGGGAGCTATCTTCCTGACCTCGGAGCTTGCCTTCCCGGCAAGCTCTATCGGGACCTTCAACCCGATATCGATGAGCTCCAGGGATATCGGAAGCACCTCCCGGATCTTGGCCAGCGCTGCGTTCACCTGGTCCTTCGCGGGCTTGAACGGGTCGACGGTCACCCTCGCCTCCTCCATCGCGTTCATTATCCTGTTCGGCGGGTGGGGCAGCTTCGTCTTCGGGTCCATCCCCTGCTTCGATATTATGCTTGCTATCCGCTTCCTTTTCTCCTCGACGAAGTGCCTTCGCTGCTCGGTCGTAAGCTGCAGCTCGCCGTGCTTTATGATGCTCGCTGCTATCTTGAAAATGTCTGTCGTCTTGAAAACATGCTCAAGAGTCTCGTCCGGTATCCTCTCGCCCCTCTTGGCGTCGCTGAAAACGCCCTGTGCCGCGAGGACGTTCTCTATGCCAACGTCCCCGCCCTTCTTGAACCTGAGCGCCAGATCGGGATCGACGAGGACCTCGAACTCGTGTCCATCGCGCGACAGCCTAGCCAGAGTAGCATTCTCAATAGAAACCATAATGTTCACTCGTTACAGGAATAATTCATGCGTTCTTCTTGATATCTTCGTTGCTGAGCCTCTCGAAGCCGCTCTTCTTCACGACTGCGATCTCAAGGTCCTCGATCCCTGCATCCCGCTCGCCGGCCCGAAGGGCCTTCAGGATGAGCTTGATCCCGGCAGCGACGTCCATGTCGTCCTTGTATTCCCTCTCAAGGACCTTCCTGGCCTTCTCCGCGCCCCTTCCAATCGCCTGCGCTCTCCACTCTATCATCGTCCCGGAAGGGTCAGTCTCGTACAGCTCTGGGCGCTGGTTGACTCCGCCCACCAGCAGGCCTACACCGTAGGGCCTCACTCCCGCGTACTGGGTCACCATGTGCTTCCTGTCGCAGATGTGCCTGGTCAGCGAAGAAACTGAGATCGGCTCGCCGTATGTGATCCTGTTTATCTGCCCCTTGACCCTGGAAAACTCCACCAGGTCCCTTGCGTCGCTCAGAAGCCCTGAGCTGACAAGTCCGATGTGGGCATCGATCTCGAATATCTTCTTATAGGATTCTGAAACACCGAGGGGAGCGGTGGTTTTGGTCGCGCCCAGAACAACGGCATCCTTAAGTCTGATGCCAATGGACGTGCTCCCCCTCTTCACAGCCTCCCTAGCATACTCCACCTGCAAAAGCCTTCCATCAGGTGAGAAGACCACTATGGTCCTGTCGTATGCCATGTAGTTAGCGCCCGAAGGTATCGGTTGCATAAAGCCTCCTTTTTTGATTATGATACATATTTCCCTCTTCTAGCAATGAGATATTATTCCTTTTGGTGATATAAAAAGGTTAGGCAGATATTTATGCTTTTGCCTATTACGGGATTCATATCAACATTTCTCAAACTGCTGCCATCAGCATCCTTACGGCCGAGCCCTTTGAGAAAGCGTTATAGCAACCATCGATTTTCGTCGAAAATCGGCAGCATACCTTTTATATACCTATATGATTATCTTTGAGTATGGAAGCGGGCAAAAAGGACCGTATCATAGTCATTTGCGTCGACCGGGACGACGACCTGGGAGGCAAGGCCGACGTAGAGGGCCCTGTCATAGGAAAGGAGAAGGTAATCGAAGCGGCAACGAAGCTTGGGCTGAAGGATCCCGGGGACACTGATTTCAACAGCATGTTCGAGGCCGTGCGGGTATATGATGAGCTCAGGAAGCAGTACGACTCCGAGGTCTCGGTTATCACCGGAGACAGCGAGGTCGGCATCAAATCCGACAAGAAGATATCGGAGCAGCTCGACAAGGTCCTGAAGCAATTCCGGGCGAACCTGGCCGTGCTCGTCTCGGACGGAAGCGAGGACGAGCAGATCATCCCGATAATACAATCCGTCATCCCCATTCTCTCAGTGAGAAGGGTCGTAGTGAAGCAGTCCGAGCAGCTCGAATCGACTTATTACAAGGTGAAGGACTTCATAAAGGAATCACTTGAGAACCCCAAGATGTCCAGGCTAGTGTTCGGCCTGCCCGCAATCGCGCTCCTTCTGATATCCATCTTCGGGGCCGAGGGATGGAGGGCCATCATGGGAATACTCGGGGCATACCTGGTCATCAAGGGCTTCCGGCTGGAGAGCTATCTCACCGGGGCCGCTAACGAGCTGAGCGACGCCTTCACGAGGAAGCGCTTCGCTTTCTTCCTCTACGTCCTTGGGATAATATTCGCGGGCCTCGCAGCCTACAAGGGATACACCAGCATGTCCGACTGGCTTGTCATGGGCATATTCGAGACCGCAGCGGCATTCCTCTCGGCTTCAGCATATTACTTCTGGCTTGCCGGAACGGTCGCGTGGATGGGCAAAGGGGTCAGCAGCAGGAGCAGGTCCGCCAGGAGGATTACGTCGATACCGGTCTTCGGCCTTGCAGTCACTCTCGTCATACACAGCGGCGCGAACCTGATACTTGCGCCGGATTCGCCTATCTACAACTTCATAATCTCGATAATCGTCGGGTTCGTGCTTCTATTCGCGGCAGTGTTCATCGAGAAGAAATAGAACGCCCAGAGCCTTGCATGCGGTATTCAAAAAAAGAAAGTGGGGTCGATGGGAGTTGCATCAGCCCTTGGATTTTTTCATCCAAAGCCGATTTTGAACCCACGTGAGCGGGTTTCTTCTTATCATCTGGGCATCAAAAAACCCGTCAATGCTCCAGGCATGATGTCTGGAGCCCGCCAGGATAGCCA
>CAYRIP010000070.1:0-5115 GCA_964424395.1 uncultured archaeon
GTCCAGCGGTCGAGGATCGCAAGCGGAGGGATGGAGGGAGAGGTCACCGACAAGAAGACCAGGATAAAGGATTCCGTCGTGCAGAGGACCGAGGTTTGAAGATTTTTATAACTGAACGGCATATGATAATCATGGCCAAGGGATGGGAGAGGTCTGAGGCGGTGGTCGCTCAGAGGATCAGCGCCATGCAGATAGGCGGCCTCTTCAGCAAGAAGATACAGGTTCTTGAAGGCGAGACGGCGCTGCTCGAGGAGGAGGGGAGGGCCGTGAGGTCCTTCGATCGCGGGGAGCACAAGATCGGCGGGCTTTTCTCTGGATCAGGAAAAGACATTGTCTTCATAGACAAGTCCCCAAAGGTCATCCGCCGCGAGGTAAGGGACCTCTGGACCAAGGACGACAAGGAGATTTCCGCCGCCATCGAGATGAGGGTCTCCGTCAGCGACCCCGACAAGCTGAGCGGGACCCTTCTGAGCAAAAGGGACGTCATAACACTCGAGGACATCTGGGCGGAGCTGCGCGGCGAGATGAACACGTCAGTCATGGCCCCGGTCGTTAAGAAGAAGGGCATCGACAACCTGCAGGGGGACAGCAAGACCATCAAGGAGATGCAGGTTTCCGCGGAGGTCGGGCTTAGGAGAAAGCTAAAGGAGAGCGGGCTCGATCTGGTCTCATTCTCAGTGGAGTTCATACTTCCGGACGAGTACCAGGAATACCTCAAGAGGCGGGGCGCCCTGAAGGAGGAGACCGAGAAGGCCGAGTCGAAGATGGAGCTTGACACCGAGAGGGCGATAAAGGAAAGGGAGATCGGCGAGATCAGGGGAACGGTCGAGGACAGGGAGCAGGTCCTCGACGAGATGGAGAAGGAAAGGATCAAGAGGGAGACCAATATGGAGCTTGAGGGCGAGGAGACCCAGCATGACATGTTGGACGCCATGGAGGCGCTCAAGCTCAAGGAGATAAAGGACAAGCAGAAGATGATGAAGGACTCCGGGAGGAAGAGGCTCGGGCTTTTGTCCCTTCAGGAATCGGTGCCGGCCTCCGATAGGAAGGATGCCGGGAAGAGGTACGATGAGCTGCAGAAGATGATGGAGGCGACCGAGAAGAAGTACCTCAACAGGAAGATGGACAAGGAAAGCTTCAATAAGCTCATGCAGAGGTACGAGGAGCAGAAGACGGAGCTCGAGGTACGGCTCAACAAGAAGATGAAGAAGGGCGGTTGATCATGGAAGAGAGCATGCTCGACATAATGGAGAGGATGGAGACGCTGGTCCCCGAGTACAGCTACTCGAGCATCGCCGGCATAGTAAAGACCGACAAGATGGTAAGGGAGTTCCTGCTGGCCGAGCTCAAGGCAATAAAGGACTACATGTTCCACGTGATCCAGGTCAGCTACGAGCTGCAGAGGGACAAGCTGAGCAAGTCCGTTGAGGGCTCCTGGGACGACCTGGACACACTGGTCGACAGGGTCGAGAACAGCAAGACCTCCAAGATGAAGGGCAACAAGAAGTACTGCGAGGACTGCAAGAAGAGGATCGATTCAAGCATCCACGACCTCGTTCGGAGGGACAGGGAACTCGTCATAGAGGTCAGGGACATGAAGAGGACGGCCCACATGCTATACAAGGCGCTTTTCGAGAAGGGGCGGGAGGCGCACTTTATTAAAAACCTCGATAAAATTAAGAAATACGTCGATGTTGTCAGCTCCCTTCTGGATGAGAGGGAGAGGATAATAACGGGGGAATGATATGAGCGAATGGGTAAGGGCCAAGAGGGAGGCGAAGTCCGAGAGCAAGGCGATGGAAAAGGAGATCGAGGGCTACAGCTACCAGGACCCCAAGCACTCTGAGAAGACGGACGGGAAGATGAGGCGGCTCATCGCCGACGAGGTCAACAAGTCAAGGGACTCGCTCTTCCCCATGGTCGAGGCCGCCTACATCGAGCAGGACACAGACGACGCTGCGGCGCTCGAGGAAGTGATGCAGTGGCTCGACGTGTTCCTCCTTGAGCTGGGGCTTCCCCTCATATGGGACGAGCACGCCGACTACAGGAGCTACATGAAGCTCATCAGGGCCGACGCGACCATGATCATCAACTCACGCAAGCTTTCCAAGATACTCGAGGCTATGAACGAGCAGGTGCTTCACGGGAAGTCCGGATCCGTCGTTAGGAAGAGCGCGCAGCTTAAGAAGTACATATCCGACCTGCTGGCTGTCTTCAAGAAGAGAAGGCACGCCCTCGGAGGCTGAGATGGGAGACGATTCTGCCAGGGAAGAGGAAAGGATCGAGTCCGAGATAGAGGTCGCCAGGCATGACCTGAAGATGGACGTGGAGGCCGAGGAGAAGGAGGCCAAGGCGAAGCTCGACGAGATACTCTCCAAGGACAAGATGGAGTTCTGCGAGAGATGCGGAAGGAAGATCGGGTCGCGCATAGACTGGGCCGGCAAGTGCCTGTGGGAGGGCTGCGACAAGCTCATCTGCAGGGAATGCTGGGACGTCAAGAAGCTGCGGTTCTGCAAGCACCATTCGCATTCCATCCACGGAAAGCCCGAGGAGGATGCGAAGGAGAAGGAGTTCTTCAGGGAGGATGAGCCGGACATAAAGATCGACCTCCAGGCGATGCTCGAGGATGACGACGAGGGGAGGAAGTCCAAGCTCCAGTACTACGCTTCCGAGTACAGCAGGTGGCTCGAGAAGAGGATGGGAAAGACGGGGCCCATAGACTGGACCCCCCACGGATACATGCAGAAGCCTGTCATGAAGTCGGGGAAGAAGGACGACGAGTACGTCATATCGATGTCCGTCAAGCATTGGTTCTGGAAGAGCGTCAAGCTTTCGGTCGTGATAAGCTCGTTCGATCCTAGGGGCGAGCATGACTACAACTCGCTCACGGCCCTTCTGTACAGGCAGTCACGGAAGCACAAGGGCTACAACATCATGGTGCTCGTGACCGATAAGGCCAAGCTGGACACGATAAACTACGTCAACAAGTTCAACGACACGTCTTTCACCCTGTTCATGGTCGAGCCGAGGAAGGGGAACCTCTACTTCAACATAAACGACAACGTGGCTCGGGGATACTCGTCATGGTTCAACCAGAAGAAGGAGCCCCTCGCATTCAAGGCCAAGCTGAAGCGGCTCGCGGACCTTGTCTCCGGAAGGCTCGTCATAGACGAGAAGGAAGTGGCAAAGGAGTTCGGGTTCAATCCCAAGGATGTCCACGGCCTGCTTTTGAAATGCGATTTCCTGGCGCAGATAAAGGACACAGGGACCTTCTTTTGGAGGGAAGACTAGAATCCTTTGAGGAAGCTGAGGCAAAGCTCCCCGGTCTTCTCGGAGTATCCGCCCTCGAGCGTTATGAATGTCGGCAGCCCGAGGCCCTTCAGCATGCCGCCAATCCTCGCGTAGCCCTTCTCCGTCACCTTCTGCCCGGCAAGAGGGTCCCCCTCGTACGTGTCAAAGCCCATCGATACCGCGAGCAGGTCCGGCCTGAAACCCCTGACTACGCCAAGGGCCTTCCCAAGGGTCTTCATGTATGTGCCCTCATCCGTCGCGGGGAAGAGGGGGAAGTTATGGCAGTTCCTCTCAGACGAAAGCCCCGTCCCCGGATACAGGGGGGCCTGGTGGAGCGATGCATAGAGGACGCTGTCGTCCCCGAGGAAGATGTCCTGCGTCCCGTTCCCGTGATGCGTGTCCAGGTCCAGGATGGCGGTCCTCCTCCGAAGCTTTCTTACGGCTATCGCTATGTTGTTGAAGTAGCAGAAGCCCCCGAGAGTGCTCCTGCCCGCGTGGTGGCCGGGGGGCCTGGTCAGGGCGAACCCAAGCCTCTCCGCGGCCTTGATCGTCACACCGGCCGCGAGAAGCGGGAACCTTATGTCAATGGGAGGCGTCTCGAATCCAGCATAGCCCCCGCTTCTCACAAGCTCGTAATGCTCTTTTGAATGTGCGAGCAGGACGTCCTCCTTCCTGGCAGGTCCTGCCCTGATGAAGCTGAATCCGTTGTCTTTGAGAACGTCATGGATCCTCCCGACCCGCGCAGGGCTCTCGGGGTGCCCGGGCGTTTCGTAACCAAGGCATTGCGGAGAATAGACTATCTGCATAAATAATACTTGGCGAAGACAATTATATAGTATGTTCTCCTTCGGGAAGAAGCGCAGCATCAAGGACATCATCTTCGGCATAAGGGTGAAGCTCAAGGTAAAGTCCAAGCACTCCATAGAGAGGCTCCATGGGCTCACTGACGGCTTTCATTTCTCGCTTCGCAGGTTCAAACGGCTCTGGAGGTCGGCCAGGTATGCCGCCGAGGACACCGGGCGGGAGGCGAGGAAGATATCAAGGCACACAGAGGCGATGCTGTTCTCGTCTATCATCGCCCTCGGAGTGATCATGCTGATCAACGCGGGCAACGCCAGCTTCCTCAACTCGCTGATCGCGCTCCTCCTCCTCGTGATGGTCGTCCTGATATACGCCCAGCTCAAGTTCCAGAAGAGGATGCTCGACCAGTACATACCCAGAATAGATTACGTCAAGGCAGGCGACTGCCAGGTGTTCTCCGACAGGATCAGGACCGTGAACCTGTACGGGGCGAAGGAGAGGATGGAGGAGATAAACTCTGTCCGGAACATCAGGATAAGGTACGATGCGATCAACAACAGCTTCTCGCCGGTCTCCATCCAGACGGCGTCGCTGTCGATGAGGATGATGGACGGCAAGGTCGTATCGCTCCCAAGCGCGGTCTCCGTCATGAACGTAGATCCGAAGAGATCGTCATCCAGCGAGGCCACATTCAAGCTGGACAGGAAGGTGGATTTCAATTCCATAGAATGGATGGACCTTATCCTCAGGGGCAACTGCGACAAGACTGTGAGGCTCAAGCCCCGGCTATATGTCAATATATTGCTTAGGGGAAAGAAGCCGGAGCTGTTGTTCGAGCCGTTCGATAAGTTTAGGAAGAGGCCGGAGATAGCAAGCGGTTAGATTCTGGGTTGGATTTAAACATTTATATAGGAAGGCGGACAATTATATACACAGATAACCATGAAAAGGAAAGCACAAGCAGCAATGGAGTATTTGATGACATATGGATGGGCAATATTAATAGTGATAATAGTGGCCGCA
>CAYRIP010000071.1:0-791 GCA_964424395.1 uncultured archaeon
TCACCCTCTTCATCAATGAGCTGCCCTTAGGAATGCCGAATCGGAATATGCACTCAAGGGTGACAAGGTAGTTGCGATATTTCGGATTATGGAATATCGAATAGTCCCAGAAGGTCCTTCCGTCAATCTCCCTTACTGTCGGTCTTAACTGATTTCCTGCCTTCACTGCTATAGAGCTCGGAGCGGAATGTGCGTCACTGAGCCTTATCCTTCTGCCATCCGGACTCAGTACCCCCTTATAGTGGGTCTTGAGCCCTCTCTCTGATAATGCATTCATCGTCTTGCTCTCAAGCAGCCTTTCTTTTACCTCAGGATCCCCAATATTATCCCAGCAATTCGATTTCTGAAGAGCCTTCCATGTAGATGGGTCTTCCATCGCTTCGAATATATGTGCCGTCAGCGTTGCTAATGCTTTTCCCTTGTCTGTGAGCTCATCTGGCATCTTCCCCCAGTCGAAAACCGAGTAATTGTCCGTGTATTCGAAAATAGCCGATCCGACTCGGTTATCTGTTGGCGTTCGGGTTTGCCTGACGTTCTTGACGCTTCCTTCATAAGTGATCGGGGGGAGACCTCGTCCCATAATTATAATTAACAGAAAATTTTTTAACCTTAACACCTATTTCCGATCGGGCTCGACAAGCTTAAATTATTTTTGGGAAAGTAATAATGGATTGGACATGTATAGGATACCGATATTATACGCCAATACCACGGATGACGGCCATGTGAGGGCCCTTCAAAGGGAGCTGGGCAATTATGGGTTTGAGAGCGTGAGCCATCGCGGATGCGCT
>CAYRIP010000071.1:801-5086 GCA_964424395.1 uncultured archaeon
CAAAGAGCACGACAAGGCAGTGCAGCACGCCTCTCTATATAAGAATGTGAAAGTGCCCATCATCACGGTAGATGGCGGGACAGACTTCCTATCGGGAGCCGTGGCTTACCATAATCCCAATCTGGTAATCGCCAGCAGACCAGACTGGAGCTCCAGCCAGTCTCTGGATATGTTCCACTTCTCATCCCTCGGCACGCTTGATTACACAGCCGTCGTGTCCGTGCTGGGTCCGGGGCAGACCGCTAGGTATATCAAGAAGGTGATTGATATGGCTCAGAAATCGCCCGATGACATGAGCATCCCTTTCATCAGCAAGAATAATAATGAGCTGACTCAGAGATTCGGTGTGGCGATTGATGAGATCGGCGGCGGATTGAGAGCCAGGCAGGCGGACTTCGGCGAGGTCTCCAAAGCGCCTGTCTGCGTTCTCTTCAGGCACAGAAGCGAGGATCAGGCCATAGATAAGACCCTGGAAAGCACTGAAAGTCCCGTCATATTGACACCGCACCAGCCAGAGATGAACAGGATCCAGCAGGCTGCGCGGGGATCATTCAAATCCGGCTATCATCCGGATATAGCAATGGCTCTGTTACCCGAGGATGCAGCGCTGGCCGCGGCCCAGATGGTAGGGCTATTCAACGATGAAGTAAGAGAAGCCGTCGGGAGATACAGGAGCAGGAACCTCAGGTGAATCCCCCCGGTCTTATTGGCCTATAGAATACTATGGCTGTATCTGCCCGTCACAAAAGAAAAGGGCAGAAAGTAACAATAGCTTATCCGAACAGGCTTGACAGTCCGCCAGCCGCCTCTTCGGCCTTCTTCTCCTGCTCTTCCTCGCTTTCCTCTTCCTTCTCCTCGGCTTTCTTCTCTCCTTCCGCTGCCGCCGCAGGAGCTGCAGGTGCAGCCGCAACCGCCGTCTGCTTTATGGCCTCGTCTATGTCGACGCCCTTTAAGCTGCCTACCAGAGCCTTTACCCTTGCCGCATCCGCTTCGCCGCCAGCTGCCTCGACGATCTTCTTGATACCTTTCTCGTCGACAGTCTTCTTCAGCGAGTGCAACATCAGAGCCGCGTATACCATTTCCATAGTTTACCTCCGTTGTATAGATTGAACGGGTGTGAATGTGTAAAGTATCTTATACCCGTATCAAATATAAACTTATTCCTTCTTTTCCTCCTCTTCCCCGCCTTTGCCTTCCTCGGCGGGCTTGTCGTCCTTGGGATCATCTTCCTTGCCCTCATCACCTGAGCCCTCTTCCTTCTTCTCGGCCTCGGCGGGCTTTTCCTCTCCGGCGCCTTCATTCTTCTCATCCGTCTTCCCGGCTGCCGGCTCATCCTTTTCCTCGGGGACGTCGTCCTTCACCAATCCCTGAAGAGCGGCCGCCTGGAGGTTGGCCTTCGATAGGAGCGGACCGACCGTCTCGCTTGTGATTATCCCGGCTTCGATGGATAGCGAGTACGCCTGCTGATGACCCTTGGACAGCAGCATCGGGACCGTCTCGCTCGTCATGTAATCGATGTTCAGGGCGAAGTTCAATGCATTGGAGTATGCCGATTTCAGCTGATTCACGTAATGCTCTGGCGGTATGAAGAGTATGTCCTTTCCGAACACCGTCCCGCTGTCCCATACGGCGACCAGGTTGAGTGATATCTCCATCGGCTCGATTAGCAGCTTGGCGAGGATGTCCGCGACGTCAGCCGATATCTCCTCCCCTTCCTTGACCACGCGGGTGTCCTTCTTAACGACTATCTTGTCCCCTTCCACGCCGGCGGGTATCTTGATCTTCTGTAGCTCGCCTATCGCCGGGCCAGGCGGAAGGTTCGTCGGACCGGCCGGTATGATTATGTCCATCGGTGCGATATCGCCTGCCTTTGCGGAAGCCTTGGAAACTGATTTGGCGATGGTATGAGCCAGCTCGAATGGGTTCGCGTCGCTGAAGAGGAGCGCGGGCTGCGCCTCTATCTTGTCCTCGAGGCCCTTTATGCCGTGCCTCTTCGACCTCTCGAGAGCCAGCTTGATCACCTTCTTCTTGACCATCCTTATTACGGCCTTGCCCTTGAGCTGCTGCTTGATGTGGAATAGCTGCCTCGCTGGAAGGTTGTGCATGTCGACTATGCCGATCACCGGATGCTTCTCAATGCTCTCCGAGACTTCCGCGAGCGCCTTTTTCTTCCTCTCTGAAACCATCTTCATCACATCTCCAGCTTCACGGGCTTTCCCATGGTCAGCTTAATCATGACGTTCTTGATATTGTTGGTGCCTTTCGGGAGGTGTTCCTTGACGTAGTTGGTGACACCCTCGATGTTCTTCTTTATGTCCTCGTCGGGCATGCTCTCCGTTCCCACCATGACCTGGATCACTGGGGTCGTGGTGAGCCTTATCCTGATCAGGTTCTTTGACCTCTTTATAAGCCCCTCAATATTGATCTTGGGGGGGACGGGCTTTGGCATCTTGCCCCTCGTCCCGAGAATGGCCCCAAGCGACTTGCCTATGAGAGGCATCAGGGGGGCCTCGGCGAACCACCAGTCGTATTCCCTGGCAAGCTTTCTCAGCTTCTTCTTGTTCTTCCCAAGCACCGGTATCTCGGCCTTGGTTATGACCAGGTCCGCATGCTTCTTGGCGTCTGATGACAGCGTGTCTGCCACAATAGCGGTCTTCACTTCCTTGCCGGTTCCGCTGGGCAGGAAGAACTCGAGATTGAGCCTGTTCTCGGGCTTCTTGAGATCGAGATCCCTCAGAACGAATATCAAGTCCCAGGCCTGCGCGAAGTTCCTGGGCTTCGACTTTTCCTTTGCTTCCTTAAGCTTCTCTGATATGCTCATGCTGATTCCTCCTACCGAAGTAGTACGACGGAACGAATTAGTTTAATATGGATGCCAACCTTTAAAAAGTTTGTGCATTGATGCCGGATGCTCTCCTGGCTTCGTGGAAGCAGGGTTTTGCCTTCGGATGCTGGCTCAATAGAAAAATATTAATACGATGTTTGAGACATATTATTCATGGGAGACAAGAAGGAGAAATATCCTGAAGGCCATTTCCTTGGGATGTGGATGGGGATAGGCATCGCCATATTCGCAGGTATCGGGATCCCACTGAGCGTCGCAACGGACAATCCCGGATTAATCGGGATAGGCCCAGCTCTTGGCGTTGCCTTCGGATTGGCCATAGGCCAGGCGATGGAGGACAAGCACAGGAAGGAAGGCAGGATCAGGCCCCTCACCAAGGAGGAGAAGAAAAGAAAGGAGAGGCTCGTGCTTGCCGGGATCGCCGCGTTATCGGTCGGCGTTGTCGCATTTCTTATACTATTCCTGTCTAATGCGTGAGAAATGGTATACGGCCCGTCTAGCTGCCGTATCCCCTGAGGGTCCCCATGTCGTGGGTGTCCTTCTCCATCAGGTAGAGCACCCTGGGCTTGACGCCATGCTCTATGTATGGCAGCCTCGCCAGGAACGAGATTATGATCGACCCGGCCCTCACGAGCTTTGGGTCCGTTATGTCCTTTGGGAAGTGCAGCTTCTTCTTGGCCCGAAGGATGTCCCAGAAGTGGCTGAACTCTTCCTTGAGAACGGTCCTCTCGCTCTTAGTGAGCTCGGACCTCAGCGTGATCTTGTCAGGATGAACGGACAGCACCCTGTTCTTGACGCCCCTTGACAGGGTCGAGATGCTCTTGCTGGTCTTAGCGAGCTTCGTTATGTCGTCCCAGACGGCGTCAGATGACTTGTGGACCGCCGTCTCTGCTGACGCGACGGTCTTCTTGCTCTGTGAGAGAAGCGCCCTTGAGACGAGGCTCAGCCTGTTCTCCAGGTCTATTATCTTCCCTGCGAGCTCCCTGTACTTCCTCTCGACGTGCTCTTCCAGGTCGGTCCTCTTGCCGTCGAGCTTGTGTATCCTGCTGTCGTGGATGGTCCTAAGGCCCTTTGTCAGCTCGTACTGGTTGTTCATCCAGTTCGTCATCTTCTTCATGGACTCCTTGTTCTCCAGGACCTTGCTGTGCATCTCCCTGTGGAAGACATGGTCGCTGACCTTGGCGAAGCCGGCTATGATGACGATGAATCCCATGATTATGCCTATCGGGCTGTAGAAGAATATGTTGCCGATGATTATCGCGATCTCTAGCAAAACGAACATAATCCAGAATGCCCTGTCCCACCCGTTCATGAGTCATTATTGATGGATAGTAATTTAAAGGTTATCGTAAAACAGGCATCATCTATTGCATTCCCAAGAATCTGACGGCGTTTTATCACTCGCCCTTCTTCTCTGCCTCGGCGTGCTCCCCGGAAGCT
>CAYRIP010000072.1:0-5036 GCA_964424395.1 uncultured archaeon
CTCAGTATGCCCTTCCGTGGTCCTTTTCCTTCTCGACGTGCCTGACAATTTCCTTCTCAAGCTTGTCGAGAACGCATTTCACAGCATTCTCAAGCTCCCAGGCGGAGTCCTCCGCGAAGAACTCGCTCTCGCCTGAAAACGCCTTCGCATGCACCGAGAACTTTGCCCGGTTCCCTTCCTTGTGGTACTTCCTCACGTGCATGGAGAAATCTGTGACCTCCGTAATCTTGACCATTTTTCCGAGCGCCTTGGACACCTCTTCGTTCACATTGCCGCGAACGATCCCGTCCTCCTCATGGATCCCGGAGATCGACACATTGACGCCGTCAAAAATATTTTCTTCCTGCATATCACAAACCTGAATCTAGAACCATCTAGGCAGCTTCCTTCTGGGCCCTCTCCATCTCCTTTGTAATGTATCCGGCCACTACGTTTCTTATGTACTTGCTGTCTATGCTCCTTACCTCGTTCACTACCAGCTTGTTCTTATCGAAATCCGTAGTGAATCGGCTGCCATGCTCTTCGATCATTTCCCTGGCTAGGTTCTTAATCGCTATGCTCTTTATCCTTCCCATCATATCACCTTTTTCAATCTATATATTACGGCTTTAACCTTAAAACCTCATAGTATGTGACGTTGTTCTCATTGTCCACTATAGCCCAGAGCATCCTCGCCCTAATCGAGTGGGCAAGCCGAACAGCCCTGCTCAGCTCCTGGAACGCACAATTATAATCCTCGGGCACAACGTAGACTATCCACTTCGTGTGCTCCGCCGGGGTTTTTGGGCCCTTCCTCATCCGGACCCCCCTCTTGTAGACCCTGAAATCGCAGCCGAACTTGAAGCCGGTCTTTACCACGAGGCCCCTTTCCCTGAGGTCCTCGTAGACGACGTACTTCTCATGAAGCCTCTTGTCCAGCCGAACGCCGGCTGACATGAGCTTCCTGACTGTGATCTTCTGGCTGTCCCTCTTAAGCTCGATCCTATTCTTGTGAAGCAGGTAAAGGGTCTCTACGAAGGAGAGCTCCAGCCTCTTCTCGACAGCCTTGCCGAAGGCCTTCTCGGCAAGCTCGTTGAAGTCCTTCTCGATGACAGCCCTGTTTACAAGAAGCCTCGCTAAAGGGATCTTGTCCTTCTTGACGGCAACTTTTCTTTTCACGACCTTCTTAGGGCTGGCCTTCTTCGCAGCCTTCTTCGCTTTCTTCACAGTTTTTTTTGGAATTTCATCCACCATCCGGTCATTTCAATAAGTTGACATGGGACGAGAGGGATTTGAACCCCCGACCA
Source organism: uncultured archaeon (assembly GCA_964424395.1). GTDB lineage: Archaea > Aenigmatarchaeota > Aenigmatarchaeia > QMZP01 > JAFGSV01 > JAFGSV01. The sequence goes on from CAYRIP010000072.1 coordinate 1,287, forward strand.
CTCGATCTTCAGTCGAGTGCTCTCCCGGACTGAGCTATCGTCCCCGATTTACGGTAAACAATAAGAAGAATATTGATATAAAAGGTTTAAAAAACGAATTCGGGGGAAAATATTTAGAATACGAACCTCATCTACAATCCTCGCAAATGTATCGGTTCGATGCGTCCCGCTTCAGTTCTTCAGAGAAGTTCTCGCAGAGCTCGCAGATGCCAGTATCGCCCTTCTCGCAGGTATGCTGAGCAGGTCCGTGGTTCCTATAGAAGTACTTCCGCTCCAGATTTCTCTCAATCTTCTTAAATCCCATGCTGAATATCTGCAGGAACTCCTTTAGCTTGCTCTCAGGGAGGAAATCCTCCAGCCAGGCGTAAACCTCCTTGAGGTAATCGTATGGGCAAATCATATGGTAGTACTCGTTCTTGCAGGAAACGCAAAGAGACGTCCGCTGTGAGACCAGTGTTTCGGTGAATACGATGTGAAAGTCCCGAAACTTTCGAATTATGCTCGGCTCGCTTCGCCAGATCCATTGCTGCACCGATTTGTATAGGCAGGATGGGCAGATGAAGTTCGATATGGGCTCCAGGCACAATTTGCATACAGGCATGCCGTTCATGTCATTACCTCCTCATGTTATCGGTCTTGGTCGCATTACGCAACCAATACCCCACGATTCCCACTTCTCCCATTAACTATATCCGGATGCCTTCAGAAAACCAAAAAAACGTTCCAGAAATGCCGGTTATTAATAAAAAAACGGGAAAATAACCCGAATTTTCTTCCGATATCACAGAATAATGGAAATTTTTTTCGTTTTGACTGTCATTTTTATAAAGATTTGGAATAATTTTTCATTATGCTAGATAAAAAAGATCTGGAAATTCTCGAAGTCGTGAAGAACCACGCGAAGTGGACCACTCATCATATAAGCAAGAAGACGCTGATCCCCGTGACGACCGTGCACAACCGCATAAAGAAGCTGGAGAAGATGGGGATCATAAAAGGTTACACGGCCCTGCTGGACTACAAGAAGCTTGGAAAGGCGATACCAGCATTCGTCGCCGCGGACGTGACATCAGAAAACCAGGCCAAGCGAGCCGAGGAGATCCTGAAGGTCGTCGAGAAGTTCAGCGAGGTGCATGAGGCGTACTGCGTCACTGGAGAGCATGACATAATAATGAGGATAAGCGTCGAGGATACGTTGAAGCTCAACGATTTCCTTGTGAAGGTGGACGGCATCAGGGGAGTGGAGAAGGCGGAGACCTTCATCATCCTGCACGGCGACGAAGATTAAGAGAAAAATATAAAAACAAGCGCCCCGGGAAGGACTCGAACCTTCGACCTTTCGGTTAACAGCCGAGCGCTCTACCTACTGAGCTACCGAGGCATTCTCGTAAGAATATTGTTATGATATGTTTTAATAAATGCATCAGTTTGAGGCTTTCAAAATCTTCTTCTCAAGCATCAGCCTACTTTATCCCTATAAATGGATTCGGCTTCTTTTAAGAAATCGGATGCATTTGCATCGAATTCTATTATCATGCCACCCCTCCACAAGAAACCGTTCCTTTCCTTCGCCCAACCATTGGACAGCAGGCAGTGGTCCGACGGAACACCGAAAACGAATCCGGGCTTTGCCCCCGTCACTTCGTAGAGTCTATTCATCTTCCTCGTGACGCATCTCCAATCGTATGAATTCACGCCGGATGTTGCCTCCAGTATGGCGGAATACATACCATTCAACAGGACGAAGTCATCAAACTCGGCCAGTGGTTGTCCCTTTCCGCTTTCAACCTTCAACCGCCTCCCAATACCGGTTGGGGTCACACCCCCGCGATCGTCACCGTCTTTATACCCTTGGTCAAAGGGCCTGTTCACACTCCATCCGGAGCCAGACAACGAAGAAAACATATCACCCAACCACGTCTCGGCAAGCAGCGCCCTGTAAAGGTCTACGCTTGGTTCCGGGACACGATACCCCGCGACCGTTTGTGCTATCGCGTCGAGAGGGACGTCGTATTGACGACAGATTGCCTCATGGGCGCATCTCAATCCTTCGCTTGGACGGATCTTGAATCTTCGCCTGCATGAAGAATAAGTCATTAATATTATTGTCAGAAAATTTTTTATTTGTTGAATGAGAATGGGGTCATGGAAGGAAATCTGTGGTCTTGATCTTCTGCGGGAGGTACTTCTCGCTTATGAACCTTATCCCTTTCGCGGACAGGGCCTCAAGCTCCAGCTTGTAGCCGGCCTTGTACATCCTCTTGAGCTCCTGCTGCCAGGGCTTGGGCTTGAACCATATGTAATTGATCATCTCCTTTATCCTCTTCTGGTCTCCCTTGTTCAGCCTGATCGTCACGGTGGTCGGGATATGGTAATCAATCACGTCCTTGCTCGTTAGCCCTATGAACTTGGCATCAGGCGTGCCGAGCCTGTCCGAAAGGAACGAGAGGTTTATCGACCCCTGCTTGATGACGGAGTAGATATAGTATCCCCAGGGGTCTGCATCTGTGAGCACGTAGACGGGCATCTTCAGCTCGGTGTGAAGCCTGTTGACGAGCCTTCTGCATCCCCTTGCTGGCTGGCCCTTTCCCGTTATGATTAGGCAGTTGTGCTTCTTCCAGAACCGATCCTCGTTGAGCCTCTGCCAGACGGCGTCCTTCTCTATGACCAGGGCGAAGTCCGCCTTGTTCTCGGCGAACTTTATCATCTCCGGCTCGACGTCGCTAGGGATCGCCCATCCGCTGGACCCCATCTTCGCGCAGTTGATCGTGTCGCCCGAGTCCTCCAGCTTGATCGCACCTGCCATGTAACCCTTCCTGTCGGCCTTCAGGTGCAGCTCCTCCCTGAGAAGGTTGAGCGCCGCCTCGAGGTCCTCGAGGACCGGGTCGCTGTCGCTCTGGCTGTCGAATGTGTTCTCCCGGGTGTCCTCTATGGTATGCTTGAGGGCGTAGTAGAGGTCCCTGATGCTCGTCGTGACTCCCTGCTCTATTATCTTCTTGCACTCCGACGCCACGAGCAGGGTCTGCATGAACTTCTTGGTGTGGGCAACGTTGAGGTAATGCCTCTTGCTGGTCTTGTCGCCTATCTTGATCAGCCTGTGCTCGGGATCGAAGTATATGTTCGACAGGCTCCTAACCGGAAGCGTTATGCTCGGGTTCTCATTCCTCTCCAGCTGCCTGATCACTTCCATCGCCAGATTCCGGATCTTCTCCTTCGACTTGCTCTCCATCTATTTCCTCCCATTTGTCCTTGATTATTCCAAGTATCTTCTGCACTATGGCATCCTTCGGCATGTCCGACATGGTCGACAGTGCGCCCGCGGTCTCCGAGGCGTACCTCTCGAAGGTCGACTTCTTCTTGGACAGCATCGCAGTCTTCCTCTTGCTGGATAGCCATAGCGACAGGTGCCTGGCGCACTCCTGAAGCGCCAGCTTGATCTCCTTGACTATGATGTCGTAGTTCGCGATCGACTCCTTCGACTCGCTGGTGAATGGCACCCAGACGCTGCACATGTGCACGAATATGGAAAGCGGCTCGTCAATGCCCTTGTTGGCCTGTATGCCGTATCTCCTCCAGTCGGTCTCCTGGACGGACTTCGTCATGGCGCAGATGCCTCCCTGATAGAGGAGGGGCACCCTGTTGGCGAACCTCATCAGGTTGTAGGACTGTATGGAGCCGCCGAAAGCCAGGCCGGCCTCGATCTGGAAGGGCCATCCCCTGTACACCTCGGGGGGCCTCGTTACCGCCGTT
>CAYRIP010000073.1:0-4878 GCA_964424395.1 uncultured archaeon
AGACGATGATCGCAAAGGCCGTGGCTACCGAGGCCGGCGCCAACTTCTTATCGGTGAAAGGGCCCGAAGTGCTGACGATGTGGGTCGGGGAGTCTGAGAGGAAGGTCAGAGAGATATTCAAGAGGGCCAAGCAGGTCGCCCCAAGCATAATATTCTTCGATGAGATCGATTCGCTCGTCCCGAGGAGGGGAATGGAGCTGGGCTCCAGGGTATCCGAGAACATCGTTTCCCAGATCCTGACGGAGATGTCGGGGCTGGAGGACATGCACAACGTGGTCGTGATAGCCGCGACCAACAGGCCCGACATGCTAGATTCCGCCATACTGAGGCCGGGAAGGTTCGACAGGCAGGTCCTGGTGCCTTCCCCCGGTGACGAAGCCAGGAGGGAGATATTCAAGGTCCATACCAGGAAGATGCCCGTCGGGAAGGACGTCAACCTGAAGAGCCTTGCCAAGGACACGGAGGGTTATTCGGGTGCTGACATAGAGGCTGTCGTCAGGGAGGCGGGCCTCAACGCCCTGAGGGAGGATTTCTCAGCGAAGATCGTCAAGAAGAAGCACTTCGACGAGGCCCTGAAGAGGATCAGGCCTAGCATAGACCAGAGGGTCATCGACTACTACGAGAAGATGATGGACAGGATGAGGGCGCGGGCATCCAAGCAGGAGAAGAAGGACGACATGGACTACGTCGGCTGAATCTGATGATGAAATAAATAAGAAATCGGTGGGGAATATTATTCCCCGTGATTAAATTTTTCAAAGATGTATTCCTGCTGCGCAATAAGGCTCAAGCGTCCTTATCGATACATTGAATCCAGCCCTTCCGTAATTGTCTACTCCTGTCGCTCTTGGGGCGAAAGCCTCGTCCTCCAGCTCTACTATCAGAGGCACGCCTCGCTCTGCTATCCCGGTCTCTCTCATCGCTTTTGTCACTTTGCTCCAATCGACGCTCCCGAGTCCTGGCGCTGCGTGGTAATATAGTCCTGCACCCCAATCCCAGACCGGGTGGTCGTCCCTTACTATCCCTGTCTCATAGTTTTCTGGCTTGAACGGCAGCGGTTCCATATCCTTGGTTGCGGCTGGCCTGCGCCAATTCTCAAGCACATAACCGTCCTTTGCGTGGACTTCGACTACTCTGTCAGCGAATTCATTTATCGCTTTCACGTAATCAATTCCCTGCCATACCATGTGTGACGGGTCCGGATTCATCTTCCAATCCAATGCATCGAATATCCTTCTCCAGTTGGCTGGGCAATACGCCACGTTACCGACGACTTTTCCTTTCTTGCCCAAGAGGCCTTCCATGATGCAGTTCTCGAAATACACTTCCATGCCCGAGTCAGCGGCAATCTTCTGCAATCCTGGTCCTATTTCTTTGATGAAGTACTTCAAAGCATCTCCCTCGCCCATGATCTCGTTTCTTCCCGGGAATGTGCCGATGTATTTCACCCCGAGCTTTTCCCCGATTTTGCATATATGCCCGAAATTCTCATGGAGTGCCTTTCTCGCTGCCGCATCCGCTGTGCTCATGTTCTCGAAGTATGCCATCGAATGCGGCTTGATTCCCGCACTCTCCATGGCACTCTTCATTTCACTCGCCCTGGAATCATCGAATGTGGCCAAGTCACCACAATGTGCCGCTACGAACGCATCTTCCCCACTCCTTTGCGATGCGCTCTTCTCTGGCGGTGGCCAAGCTGCAATCGATAACCTATTGTATCCGGCATCTCCTGAATATCTTGCTATATCCGCAAAATCCGCTCCGGTCCCGAAAGGTACCGTCAGAAGCCCGATGTTTATCTTGCCATCAAAAGGTTTTTTTGCCATTTTAAAATCCTCCTATATTTCAAAATTTTCAATACGTTCTTTTTGTCAGAAAGAAATAAAAACAAGAGTCATAAACCGACAACAAGGGCTTATAAAGGTTCCCAATAAATGTATCACTTGCGAGGGAGAAAACCTGTTACTTGAAACTGGGTAGGTTAGCTATGCCTTGGTTTTCAGCGCCATGCATGCGGCTCCATACGAGTTCCCATTGGACATGCCGGTCACTATCCTCGGCATTGGTATGAACAACCTCTTCTTCATCTCAGCTATCATGGAGTCCCTGAATAATTCATAGGCCTTCGATATGCCTCCTCCCAGGACGATCGTGTCGGGGTCCAGAATGTAGCTAATATTCGTCAGGGCGACGCCGAGCATCCTCCCGTAATCATTCCAGACGAGCCTGGCTTTCCTGTTCCCCCCTTTCGCCATCTTGTAGACATCATACGGATCATTCGCCTTTCCGAGATGCTTTCTTGAGAGCCTCCTGACTGAGCGGACGGACGCGAACTCCTCGAAGCATCCCAGGTTCCCGCACTTGCATCTGCTGCCGTCAAGCTTAATCGTCATGTGTCCGATCTCCCCTGCATGGGACCTCCCGCGATATACCTTACCTCCGATGACTATTCCGCCACCTATGCCGGTTCCAAGGGTCAGGACGACAATGTCCTTTCCCTTCCTTCGCATCATCTCCCCGTATGCCATGCAGTTAACGTCGTTGTCAACGACCGCCTTGGTCTTGTATCTCTTGGATAACAACGACTTGAAGTCTGTTGAGTTCAGGAATGGCAGGTTGGGGGACTTCTTGACCATGCCATCTTTTATGGTGCCGGGAACAGCCGCTCCTATGCAGATGGGCTTGATTGGCTTATCGCCCTCAATCAGAGTGTCAATGCACTCAATCATGTTATCGATAACGAGCTTCTTGTTCAGCTTCTTGTTGCCTATGGGAATGCTCGCTTTTGTTATGGTCCGCCCTCGGCCATCGATACATACCCCATCTATATGGGTTCCCCCGATGTCCACACCAATTGCATAATCGATAAATCCCACCTTATGAAATTTAAGCCGTTGTTCGATATAAATGTCATGGCCGATGCTCCTGTCAGGAACCCTGTTGTAGCAGGAATGTTTTACGATTCGAACACGTCGGATCTCAGATCCCATGTTGGTAAGATATTCAAAGCCGTAATGCCCGAGAAGCGGTTCAAGATGGTTGTCTCTCCCCATGCTGGATACATATATTCGGGAATGACAGCTGCTCATGCAATAGGCTCGCTCGAAGAGAACAACAAGTTCATAATCCTTGGCCCCAACCACTCAGGCCTTGGCCCCGAGTTCTCAGTGATGAGCTCGGGGACCTGGAAGACCCCTCTTGGCGATATCCCGGTGGATGCGGGGATAGCCTCAAAGCTGAAGGAATGCGGCTTCCTGACAGAAGACACGCTGGCCCATTCGCAGGAGCACAGCATAGAGGTCCAGCTGCCCTTCCTGCAGCACCGGTTAAAGAAATTCTCGTTCGTTCCTGTGTGCATAAAGAACATGGGTTATTCGGACGATTTCAGGCAGAGATGCGAGACTCTCGGAAAGAAGGTCGCAGGGATAGTCAAGGCCGGAAAAACCGGGGTCGTTGCGAGCAGCGACTTCTCCCATTACCTCCCAAAAGAGCAAGCTGACGAAAAGGATGGCATAGCTATCGAGAGGATAATGAAGCTGGACCTGCCGGGATTCTTCAAAAAGCTTGAGAAGATGGACGCAAGCATATGCGGCTTCGGGCCCATCGCTGTCGCGATGGCGGCGGCACGTGAGCTTGGGCTCAAGCCCGAGCTCATACACAAGTCGTCATCCGGCGACGAGACAGGGGATTATCGCTCGGTCGTAACGTATTATGCGATTGGGTTCGGTTAGGCTTTCCTTGCAGCTCAATATATCTTCAGCTCAGAATCCTCTATCGCATCGGCGACGAGCCCCTCAAGCTGAAGGCCGCCCTCCAGCCTCTTGATCTCTTCGATCCTGCCTTTGGTCTCGGGATGCTTTGCGACGAAGAATGAGCAGCAGTCGCTGTATGGGAGTATGGACAGCTCGTAGGTCCCTATGCACTTGGCGATATCCACTATCTCCTCCTTGTTCCTGCCTATGAGTGGAGAGAATACCGGAAAGGCCGCCTTCTCGTATATCACGTTGAGGTTCTCCAGGGTCTGAGACGCCACCTGCCCGACGGAATCGCCGGTGACGAAGCCGAGGGCGCCCTCCTTCTTCGCTAACAGGTTCGCGATGGCGAACATGACCCTCCTGTACACTATCATCCTGTATTTCGCGGGGATGTGTATGATGATGCTCTTCTGGAGGTCCCCGAAGGGAACCATGTAGAGCTTGGTGCCTGGCTGGTATTCCGACAGGACCTTCGCGATCCGCTCGACCTTGTCCTTGACAATGTCCCTCTGTCCCGTCTGGTTGTGGAAATGCACGAAAACGACTGAGCAGCCCCTCCTGAACATCTCGAACGCGGCGACAGGGCTGTCTATCCCTCCGGACATGAGAGAGAGCAGCCTGCCGCTAGAAGTGACCGGCAGCCCCCCGAGGCCTCTTATCTTCTCTGTGTATACGAAGGCCTCCTTCCCGGTGACCTCGACGAAGAATGTGGTGTCAGGCTTCGAGAGGTTGACACGCCAGCCGTGCTTCATCCTCACATGATCGCCGAGCTTCTCGTTGAGTTCCTTGCTGGTAAGCTTGAATCTCTTGTCCGATCTCATGGTCGAGATCGCAAAGCTCTCCATCTTCTTGCCCGTGGCCACCGCATCAAGCGATTTCTTGATATCCTGGAGGTCCCTGTCCGTTTTCAGGGCGAATGCGAAATACGATATGCCAGCAACCTTGAGGAGCCTATCCGCTATCTTCCCTTCCTCGCATCCCTTCCCAAGGCTTATTACGATGCGGCCTTGAAGCCTTGAGACCGTGACGCTGCAAAGGCCCTTTAGTGCCAGACGCAAATTCGACATAAGCTTGTGCTCGAAGAAGTCCCTTTTAAAAACCCGGTAAACTGATTCGATGTATT
>CAYRIP010000074.1:0-4877 GCA_964424395.1 uncultured archaeon
TAAGCTTAGCAACTTCAGGGTCAGGATCCTGAACCAGGAGAAGGCCACTGCAGCAAGCGTCGAGGTGTTCATAGAGTTTCGGGCCAACGGCGATTCATGGTCTATGACCGGGACGTCCGATGACGTTATCAGGGCCAGCGAAGAGGCATTAATAAATGGATACAAGTATTATTTACTAAAGAGACTGGGGTGAAGCATGCCGATGTTCAGCCACAAGGATATTGAGGAAGAGATACTCGCATTCTGGGAGAAGAACGGGACATATGATAAGGTGAAGCGGGCGGGAATGGGTAAGAAGCCGTTCTTTTTCGTTGACGGTCCCCCGTACGCGACGGGCTCCATCCACATGGGCACCGCATGGAACAAGATAATCAAGGACGTATTCCTTCGTTATGCCAGGATGCTTGGAAGGGAAGTATGGGACCAGCCGGGATATGATACCCACGGCACACCGATCGAGACGAAGGTCGAAAAGCAGCTCGGATTCACTTCAAAGAAGGACATAGAGAGATACGGGATCGACAAGTTCATCAAGAAATGCAAGGTGTTCGCGACCAAGTACATAGACGTCATGAGCGGCCAGTTCGCCGACCTGGGTGTATGGATGGACTGGAAGGACCCATACCTCACACTCAAGAACCAGTACATCGAGGGCGCCTGGTACACTTTCAAGAAGGCGTTCGAGGGAGGCTTTCTGTACAAGGGCAAGTATCCCGTGCACGTCTGCCCGAGGTGCGAGACGGTGGTCGCGTACAACGAGATCGAGTACACCAAGCTCACCGACACTTCGATATACGTGAAGCTGCGCGTAAAGGGAGAGAAGAACAAGCACCTGATCATATGGACGACCACCCCATGGACGCTGCCGGGAAATACCGGTGTCATGGTGCATCCGAAATTCACCTATGTGGAGGTCGAGCTGAGCAATGGCGAGGTATGGATAGTCGCAAAGGACAGGCTCCAGGACCTCATGGACGCGCTGGAGGCGGGATACAAGGTTGTTCGCGAGTTCGCGGGCAAGGAGCTGGATGGGATGGAATACGAGGGCCCCCTGCAAAGCAAGATGAAGCTACCGAGGCTTGAGAACGCCTACAGGGTCATACTCTCGGACAGGTACGTGCACCTGGAGGACGGGACAGGGCTCGTGCATACTGCGCCGGGTCACGGAAAGGAGGACTTCGAAGCAGGAAACAAGGCAGGATTGCCCGCTCTGTGCCCTGTCATGAATGACGGGACCCTGACGAAGGAGACAGGAAAATACAGCGGCAAGAAGGCCAGGGTCGTGGATGAGGAGATAATAAGGGACCTGGAAGAGGAGGACATGCTCGTCTACAAGCATCCCCACACCCACGATTACCCGATGTGCTGGCGTTGCGACACGCCGCTTCTGCAGGTGGGCGTCCCGCAGTGGTTCTTCAAGGTCACGGGTGTCAGGGACAGGCTGCTCAGCGAGAACAAGAAGGTCAACTGGATCCCCGGGTGGGCCGGCGAGAGGTTCGACGACTGGCTCGAGAACCTTGGTGACTGGCCGATATCAAGGCAGAGATACTGGGGGATACCGCTGCCCATATGGGAATGCGTCTGCGGTAACATAATGGTGATGGGATCATTCTCCGAGATGAAGAAGAAGTCTGGCATAATAAAGGAGATAGATTTCCACAGGCCTGCGATAGACAAGGTGACCCTGAAATGCGATCAGTGCGGCAAGCGGGCCAAGAGGGTTCTGGACGTCCTAGACGTATGGTTCGATTCCGGTGTGTGCACATGGGCATCTCTGGATTACCCAAGGAAGAAGGCGCTCTTCGATAAGATGTGGCCGTCGGTCTTCCAGACGGAGGGCCCAGACCAGTTCAGGGGATGGTGGAACTCACAGATGATAACAAGCGTCCTTACGTTCGGGAAGGCGCCTTTCAAAAACGTCCTCCTTCACGGCCTGGCCATGGATGTCAAGGGGATCAAGCTGTCAAAATCCAAGGGCAACTTCATAGATCCGGCCAAGGTCATAGACCGTTATGGAAGGGACGTCCTCAGGTTCTATCTGCTGCGAAACCCGCTCTGGAACAACTTCTTCTTCAGCTGGGAGGATGCCAAGGAGGTAAGCAGGCTCTTCACAGTATTCTGGAACACATATAACTTCGTCAAGACTTACGCAGAAAATCCTCCCTTAAGAAAGCCGGCGCTAAAGGTCGAGGACAGGTGGATAATCAGCAGGATGAACAGCCTTATAGGGGAGGAGAAGGAGCCTGAGGATATAGAGGTGCATAAGCTGGTTCAGGGCCTTTGGGATTTCATACTAAACGATTTCTCCAGATGGTACATAAAGATTATCAGGGACAGGGTATCCCCGTGGTACAAGGGCGCGGACAGGGCTGGAGCCGAGTACGCGCTCAACTATGTGCTTGAGAGGCTGCTAAGGATGATGGCGCCGATAACCCCGTTCATATCGGATAAGATCTTCATGGACCTCTACGGGAAGCAATCGGTGCATCTGAGCCGCTGGCCCAGGATTGACAAGAAGATGCATGACAGGGCTATTGAGTCGCAGATGGAGGTCGTAAAGAACATCATCGAGACCATGAACTGCGCCAGGCAGGAGAACGGGACGAAGCTCAGGTGGCCGCTTAGTTCTGTCGGGCTGAGGCCGGAGAAGGGCAAGGGAGGCGAGCTGGAGAAGCTGCTTAGGAACTTCGAAGGCGTGATAATGGGCATGGGCAACGTCAAGCGGGTAAGGCTCGTAAGAAAGAGCAAGCCTGCATCAAAGGATTTCACTCTTGGCAAGCTCGGCCTCGGGGAGGTCCTCGAGGACGAGGCGATGATAAGGGAGCTCACCAGGAAGGTCCAGGTGGCGAGGAAGGAGAAGCGCCTCATGGTGCATGACAAGATAAACATCTGGTTCGATGCGGACAGAAGTACTACGCAAACACTTAAAAAGCATAGAAACGAATTGCAGGTAGGTGTCGGGGCTAACAAGTTGTCCTTCTGCGATATGGATGGCGAAGGGCTTGGCAAGCTGGATTTCAGGGGCACCAAGATAAGGTTCGAGTTCGAGAAGGTGAAATGATGGATTATTTCAAGAAGATGCTGGAGCTTGCAGAAGGCATAAAGAGCAAGGAACTGAGGGCGAAAGTAGTCGATATCATAAAGAATCCCAAGCTAAGCAATCCGGAATTCGATTACATGGGAACTCCCATGAAGGAGGCCCCGGCCTCTCTGGGGTGGCATCACGTCGAGGAAGGGGGCCTTGCGAAGCACACCTACGCCGTGACCAAGCTCTGCATAGACGTAGGAGAATTCGTGAAGGCCAACTACGATATCGCAATCAACATGGACACCCTGATCGCAGGCGCCCTGCTGCACGACATAGCGAAGGTTTTCGACATGAAGAAGGATGGCCGGGGGTTCGACCATTCCACGCTGAGCATCGACCATATCATTATGGGATCCGCCGAGCTATACGCGAGGGGATTCCCCGAGCCGGTTGTGCACATGATCGCATCGCATTTCGGGGAGCAGGGAACGACTACTCCCCAGGTGCCTGAGGCGGTCATACTCCATCACGTGGACACGCTGGACGCGATAATCGGAACTAGCAAGACGCACAAGCTTCTCCAGCTTCTTTCCCAGTGAGCTCTCCGTATTCTCATTCCCGTGAAGAAGGCGGCTATTATGCGAAATGGTAAGAAGAGCCTAAGACTTATATAAGCAATACAAAATAAACAGATGGATTTGGATAAGATATCAGATCTTCTTGGGAGCGGCGGAAAGAAGATACTGCTGTACCATACCGACTCCGATGGTATATCCTCGGCCGCCCTGATACTCAGGTTCTTCGACGGCTTCATGGCTGTCCCGAGGGATGGGCCGATAATGGACGACAGGTTCCTAAAGGATCTCGTGTCATTAGAACCCGATGTCCTTGTTGTCCTTGACTTGCCCATCGACCAGGAATGGAAGAAGATGGAGGCAGTCCAGAAGAAGCTGCCTGGCATGAGGATGCTGATCATAGATCATCATATCCCTGAGAAGAACCTGGGCACCGGAGGGAACTTCCACATCAATCCCAGGTTCGACAAAGACGTGTACGTTCCGGCGAGCGCGCTCGTATACCGCCTGCTTGCGGATATGGGAAAGGACGTCAAGCCGCTCATATGGATAGCCGGCGTGGGCGTGGTCGGCGATTACGCTTTCGAGGACTGCAAGGACATTTTGAAGGAATGCGTGGAATCCTTTCCCGAGGTAGGAAAGGACCCCAGGAAATCAGCTCTGCATACGATTTCCAGCATGCTGACATCAGCCATAGTCCTGCATGGGCTGAGGGGCGTAGGCAAGGACCTTGAGATAATGATGAAAACAGACAGCATCGCCGAGGTTCTGAAGAACGGGTACCTGGCCGCTTGCGATAAGAAGGTGTCAGGGGAGATAAAGCGGATAATGGCCGATTTCAAGAAGAAGGCAAAGGAATTCCCTAACCTCGACCTGATGATATACAAGCTGAACAGCCGCCTTAACGTGGCGTCAACGATATCGACCCTTCTGGCTGAAAGCTATCCCGACAAGATAATACTGGTTACCAAGCAAGGTAAGCAGCATGTCAAGATATCGGCTAGGTACCAGGCTGGAAGGATCAACCTCAGCGAGCTTCTGAAATCATCGGTCTCGGGCATCGGCTTCGGTGGCGGCCATAAGAAGGCGGCCGGCGCAGTGGTGAACAAGAACGATTCGAAGGAGTTCGAAAGAAGGATCGTCGAGAGGATAACAGAGCTACGCGCGAAGTGAACTGCACTGTTGCCGCGATTTCTCACGATCGTGACCAGGATTTGGGCCTCATGACCACGAACATGTGGTCCAGCTCGTAAGGCTCAAGCTCGACCTTGTCG
>CAYRIP010000075.1:0-4825 GCA_964424395.1 uncultured archaeon
TTCGATCCCACGGGGTCGATGATCAAGGGCCCCGTAGCGAAAGAGGTCGTCCAGAGGTTCAAGACGATAGGGAAGGCCGCAAGCATTATAGTATAGCTTAATGATGATTGTTGATGGTGAAAGCATGGAAAACGTAAGCTTCTCGGAATTTCAGCGGATGGATATCAGGCTTGGCAGGATCGCCGAGGCCGAGAAAGCCCCCGGGACCGACAAGCTCATCCGCATGCAGGTGGATTTCGGCGCTGAGAAAAGGCAGATAGTCGCAAGCATAGCCGAGTTCTACGACCCCGCGTCGCTCATAGGTAAGCAGTGCCCGTTCCTGGTGAACCTGGAGCCGAAGAGCTTCATGGGACACGACAGCAAGGGGATGCTTCTTGCCGTTGATGTCGAAGGGGACAGAAGCGACTGCGTGCTGCTCCATCCAAACAAGGAAGCAGAAGCGGGATCCAAGGTGGTTTGAATGAAGAATGAATGGTCAAGCAAGTGGAAGTCTAGCACCCAGCCCAGGAAGCAAAGGAAGTACAGGCTCAACGCCCCGCTCCACATCAAGAGGCGCTTCATGTCCGCGAACATCGCATCGGCGCTGAGGGAAAGGTTCGGGAAGAGGTCTATGGTCGTTCGGAAGGGCGACGAGGTCATGGTCACTAGGGGAAAGATGAAGGGGACAAAGGGCGTGGTCGAGAAGGTCGACCTAAAGAGCGAGAAGGTCTTCATCGAGGGAGTCAAGATGAAGAAGGTCGACGGATCCGACGTGACTAAGCCTTTTACGCCCTCGAACCTGGTAATACTCAAGCTCAACGTAGAGGACAAGAGGAGGCAGGCCGTGCTGGAGAGGTCCGGCAGGCAGGCTAAGGCTAAGATCAAGAAGAAGGACGGTGAATGATTATGCACATGAAGAGATACACAATGCCGGGATTCTGGCCGGTGGGAAGGAAGGTAGAGAAGTTCGTGGTCACGCCAGCGCCGGGTCCGCACCCCAAGAATTCCAACATACCGCTTCTGATAGTCATAAGGGACGTCCTTGGGTTCGCGGAGAATGCAAAGGAGGCCAGGATGATACTAAACAACGGCGATGTCCTGATCGACAAGAGGCCTGTCAAGAACGAGAAGCACCCCGTAGGCCTGATGGACATCATCGAGTTCCCCGCCATCAAGAAGCAGTTCAGGGTGCAGGCGGGAACGAAGGGCATTGAGCTGCACGAGATCCCGGCCAAGGAGTCTTCTAGCAAGCTGTGCAGCGTCAAGGGCAAGACCGTCATCAAGGGGGGCAGGTTCCAGATAAGCCTCCATGACGGGAGATGTATAATCGTCGGGAAGGAGAAGAAGTACAAGCCCGGAGACTCCGTACTGATAGAGGTCCCTTCGCAGAAGATCATCGGTCACTTCGAGATGAAGGCTGGCGTCCCTGCCGTGATAATCGCCGGGAAGAACATGGGAGCCAGCGGCAAGATAAAGGACGTGCACAACAGTGACAGGATGCAGGAGAAGAGCAGGGTGGTCCTTCAGACCAAGAGCGGCGAGATAGAGACGCTGAAGGAGTACGTGCTGGTCGGTGAGGTCAGATGAACCAGATGAAGCAGATCAGGCTGGGGAAGGTCACAGTAAACATGTGCACGGGCGAGCCCGGGCCTGAGCTGGAGAAGGCAAAGAAGCTGCTCCAGCTCGTGAGCGGCAAGAAAGTCGTCATCACGCACAGCAAGAAGAGGAGCACATTCGGCGTGGCTAAGGGCAGGCAGATAGGCGTCATGACGACGCTGAGGGGCAGGGAGGCGCATGAATTCCTAACAAGGCTCCTCCAGGCCAAAGAAAACAAGATCAAAGCGTCCGTTTTCGATTCCAGCGGCAACTTCTCGTTCGGGATAGCCGAGTACATAGACATCCCCGGCGTCAGCTACGACCCGGACATAGGTATAATGGGCTTTGACGTCGCGGTCTCGCTCGAGAGGCCGGGCTACCGGGTGAAGAAACGCAAGTACAAGCGCCAGCCTGTGGGGAAGGCCCATCGAATAACCCCAGAAGAGTCCATCGAATGGGTGAAGAAGGAATTCGGAATCGAAGTGGCTTGATGGTATGGTAGAGTTTGAGCCCGGTAAGGTAGTCGAATTCTTCACGCACGTAAACAGGCTTAAGGCCATGAAGAGGGGCGGATGGGTTCGCTTTGGAATCAAGGAGGCCGAATCCGTTGCTTCGCATATGTACGGCGTTGCGATCCTCTCACTCATACTTTCAGATGGCATGGGAGTAGACAAGGAGAAGCTGCTCAAGTTGGCGCTTGTCCACGACCTCGCTGAAGCAAGAACGGGTGACCTGACGCCCCACGACAAGGGTTTCAGCCTGAAACGGGATTTGGAAGAAAAGGAGCTTCCTAAGATTGTTGCCGGTTTGACGGAAGACCTGAGGAAGGAAATACTGGAACTCGATCGCGAGTATGCCTCGCGGAAGACGCCTGAAGCCAGGATAGTAAGCATGGCCAGTGTAATAGACATGGTTTTGACCGCCGCCGAGTACGGGAAGGGAGGCACCGACCTGAGTGAGTTTTTCGAGGTGGATGACTCGGATTTCACTGAAAGGGGCAGAGAGATGATAAAATATTTAAAAAGATTGGGTAACAGTGAATAGTATGAGTTTCGAGAACGCCAAGAAGCAGATACTGCACAAGCCGACGAAGCTAGCCAAGTTTCTGAAGTTCTCCGCGCCGAAGGAGAGGAAGTTCGGGCGGGGCGCACAGGCGTGCAGGAGATGCGGCAAGACCGAGGGGCTGATAAGCAAGTACGGGCTCCTCTACTGCAGGCAGTGCTTTCGGGAAGAGGCTTCGAAGCTCGGTTTCAAGAAATATGATTGATTCTTATGAGGCACGATTTGCTAGCTGACATGTTCACGATAATAAAGAACGCAGAGATGATAGGCAAGCACGGATGCGTCACTCCAGCCTCGAACCTGATCAAGAACATACTCCTAATCATGCAGAAGGGCGGATACATCGGCGAGTTCGAGTTCGTGGACAACGGCAGGGGCGGTGAGTTCAAGGTCCAGCTCATGGGCAAGGTCAACGACTGCGGCGTCATCAAGCCCAGGTTCTCGGTGAGCAGCAAGGACTTCATCGGATGGGAGAAGAGGTTCCTGCCGGCAACCAGCATGGGAATACTGCTCGTCAGCACGTCCCAGGGCGTGATATCGCACAGCGACGCCAAGAAAAGCAACGTCGGAGGAAAGCTGTTGGGCTTCGTCTACTAGGTGGTTTTTACATGTCTTCTGATAAGGTCATAAAGGATGCTCTGAAGGAGGGGAAGGTCAGGATCGGCAAGAGCGCCGTGATAAGCATGCTCAAGAAGGGCACGGTCTCGGTCGTGATCCAGGCCAGCAACTGCCCCGAAGGTCTCGTAAGGGACATAGGGTACTATGCGGGGATCGGTAAGGTCGATATCGAGAAGTTCGAGGGCGACTCCGCAAGCCTCGGCCAGCTGTGCAGGAAGCCTTTCAGCATAACAGTGCTTGGAATAGTGAAGTAGTTGTAAGATATGAGCGTAAAGCTAGCCACACAAAACATACGGGACATCGCGGTGTTCGAAAGGATAACGAAAGTGCACGCAAAGGACTGCATCCGGGCGGACAGCTGCGTGTACTTCATGATAGAGCCGGGAAAGTCCGGCCTCGCCATCGGCAAGAACGGGAAGGTCGCAAAGAACGTCGGAAGCGTGATAGGAAAGCCCGTGAAGGTATTCGAGTTCGCGCCCGATGTGGAGTCCATGGTGAAGAACATGATACCGTCAACAAAGAGCGTGGAAGTAAGCGAGGATTCGGTCACGGTCTCCATACCCAAGACCGACAGGTCCGTCGTGATCGGCAGGAACGGCCAGAACATCAAGGCAATGAAGGAGTTTTTAAAAAGACACTTCGAGATAAATTACCTCAGGCTGAGATAAATGGTAGGAGAGTTCGCATCAAGGAACGTGAAGAAGAAGAGGAAGAGGTTCAGGTGGAGCTCCAAGTCAGGCAAGAAGCAGCTGCTCAAGCTATGGCAGAAGGACCCGCTCGTCGGCGCTCCCCTAGGAAGGGGCATAGTCCTCAAGAAGAAGGGCGTCGAGCAGAAGCAGCCCCACAGCGGCATAATCAAGTGCGTGAGGGTGCAGCTGATCAAAAACGGCATACAGGTGACGGCCTTCGTTCCGGGCACCAACGCCATCAAGTTCATAGACGAGCACGACGAAGTGACCATAGTCGGCGTCGGCGGCTCCCAGAAGTCTGCCGTCGGCTCGATGCACGGGATAAAGTACAAGGTGATAGCCGTAAACGGCGCTTCCCTAAACGAGCTGCTCAAGGGCAAGAAGGATAAGCCGAAGACGGCATGATGATATAAAGGTGATATGATGAGACTGTTCGATAAGTGGGATATGAAAGAGGTAAAGGTGGAGGACCCGGGGCTTGTCAAGTACGTCAGCCTGAAGCCCATGGTCATGCCCAGGACGTTCGGCAGGAACAGGGGCGACTTCAGGAAGAACGACATGAACATAGTCGAGAGGTTCATGAACAAGCTCATGATAACGGGCCACACCGGGAAGAGGCACAAGATAACGAGCGGCAAGTTCTCGGGAAGCTACCAGACCATAATGATTCACACGAAGCGAGCATTCGAGATAATCGAGGAGAGGACGAAGACCAATCCCGTGCAGGTACTGCTGAAGGCCCTGGAGAACGCGGCGCTCTACGAGGAGATCGCGGCATACCAGCTTGGCGGAATAATCGCAAGGAAGGCCGTGATAACGAGCCCCCAGAGGAGGGTGGATGTCGCCCTGAGGCACATAACCCAGGGGATACTCAAGTCCAC
>CAYRIP010000076.1:0-2501 GCA_964424395.1 uncultured archaeon
TGACGAGAAGGCTTGACGCCGATTGCATTCTCGATTGCCTTTATGGAGGTCACCGTATGCACGACCGAGCATATGCCGCATATCCTCTGGGAGATGCTGGTGACATCCTGGTATCTTTTTCCGATCACCATGGTCTCGAAGTATCTCGATGGCTCATAGACGGAAAGCTCAGCCTTCCTGACAATGCCACCGTCCATCTCCACGTCCAGCTTCGCGTGGCCCTCGACCTTGGTCAGCTCATCCAGCGTTATTGATTTATGGCTCATTTCCTCTCTCCACCCACTGCTTCATATTTGCACGTATACTTCTGAAACATCTGATCGATGTGGTCTTTCGTTATCCCGTGCTCCTTCAGCATGTCTGACTCAGACCCCCAGTTGGCATCTGGTAGCCTTCCCCTGCAACCGTCGCATGGGGTCCTGCTGTCGGGGCAGGGTGCTCCGCACCCTCCGTTCGTCACAGGGCCCATGCATGGTATGCCGTCCTTGAAGAGGCATCTGATCCCCGCCTTCTTGCAGTCGTAGCATACCGGATAGTCAGGCTCCCTCGGGGTCTTCCCAATCAGCAAATCCCTTACGACCCGGAAGACCTCCTCCTCGTTTATCGGGCATCCGTTCATGTGATAATCGACCTTGACATGCTTGTCGAGGGCATCGACGCTCCCGAGCGGCTTCATGCTCATTGGCTTATCCCCATACACCTTCTTATGGTATCCGCTCACCTCGTTCCTGAGCGCAGGGATCCCACCAGAGCATGCGCACGTCCCGAAAGCGATCAGGTACTTCGTCTTCTCCCTGACACTCTTCACCAATTCCAGGTTCTCCTTGTTGGATACTGCCCCGTCCATGAGAACGATATCGAATTCTCCGAAATCGTTCTTTTCCTTCAGCATCCAGAAATTCTTAATCTCCAGGTTTTTGAAAATATCCAAAAGCCTGCCGTTGAGCAGGAGGAACTGGAAATAGCAGCCCTTGCATGACGTCATCCCGAAGAACCCCACCCTTGGCCTTGCCTTGTCCGCCATGCCTACCACACATCCTCCGACATGCACTTTATGTCGCTGTACCTGAAAACCGGGCCGTCCGTGCATACATGCTTTTCCCCTATGCTGCAGTGGCCGCATTTTCCTATCCCGCACTGCATGAGCCTCTCAAGCGATATATGTATGTCTCCATCCTTTATGCCCAGCTTCTCGAACCCGAGCGTCACGAACTTCAGCATTATCGGCGGGCCGCATGAAAGTCCAACTGTCTTCTCAGCGTCAATCTTGAGCTTCTCGAATAGCTTCGTCACGACACCCACGCATCCGTTCCATTTCTTGCACGGGGTCTCGAGCGTAACATGTACCTCAATGTCCTTTACGCCCTTCCATCTCTTCATCCTGTCCTTGTAGATGATGTCGTCGATGTCCTTAACGCCATACATAACCCACACCTTTCCGTAATCGGCCCTGTTCGCGATTACATGCTCGACAACGGAAGCCAGCGGCGGGAACCCGATTCCTCCTGCGACCAGTATCATGTCCTTGCCCTTCATCTCATCTACGGGGTAACCGTGGCCGTACGGCCCCCTGACCCCAACGACGTCGCCTCTTTTAAGATGAAACAGCGCATTCGTAACGTTACCCACGTTCCTGACACTGATCTCGAAATGCCCATTCGCCTTGGGAGTGGAGCACATGGTGAAAGGCGCCTCCCCTATTCCTGGCAGCGTCACCATAAGAAGCTGACCTGGAGTGAAGTTGAAGCTCTTCCTGTCTGCATCTTTGATGAAGGATATGCCGAACGTCTTAATTCTCGCATTCTCGTCCACTATCGAGCCCACCTTCGCGAAATTCGGCTTGAACGATTCCTCATTTCCCTCTCTCATGACCATCCCTTATCCTTCGAGCCACATCCGTTATATCGATCCCGGCCATGCACTCCGTGATGCATCTGCCGCATCCCACGCAATGGAACCTGCCCTCGTTCTCCGGCCCGTAGGCCAGCTTGTGATAGAAGAACTGCTTAACCCTCTCCTTCCTGGGCTCCCTGAAGACCATTCCCCCGGCTACCCTGCTGTACCTCTTAAGCATGCAATAGTCCAGCTCCCTTCTGACCTTGACGTCCTTCTTATCCGAGATGCCCGCATCATGTACCAGATTGAAGCAGTAGCAGGTCGGGCATGAGAACGTGCAGCTTGCGCATGAGACGCACAGTTCCGCCACATCCTCCCAAACCTTGCTGTCCTTGTTCTTCTTCATAACATCCGACAGGTTGGCAGTGTCCATGACCTTCTTGCATGGAACCTCGACCCGAGCGGCCTTATGGACCGACTCCTCGAACATCGCCTTGTGCGCGGATATTATCTCCCGACCCGCCCCGCTGCCTGGCTCGACATGGTAATGGTTCCCCACGTCGGTGAAAAGGAGATCGAATGATTCGACCAGTTTCCTGGTAAGCATGGAATCGCAGAAGCAGTTCTCACCTGGAGTTTCGCATACCAGGGGGAATATGAGCGTG
>CAYRIP010000076.1:2511-4819 GCA_964424395.1 uncultured archaeon
ATGAGCGTGTTCTCCCTCCTGATCTTGTAGTGTCTCTCGAAATAGTCGTGGCCAAGCATCACCCTGTCCAGGACCATCAGGGCGTGAACGTCGCATGGCCTTATCCCGAATATCGCGGCCTTCCCTTTGAAGAAATTCTCGGTTACCTTGCCGTTCTTGTATTCAAGCAGGGCCTCCCCCTCCGGAAGGAATATGCCCCTTGGCGGATACGCGGTATTGGCATACCCTTCGAGATCAAGCTTCTCTCCCTTTTCCAGCTTCCTGAACCTGAAGTCCTTGCCATCCCTCACTGGAGCAAGGATGGACATCCTATCGGAAAGGGAATCCAGCAATCTCTGAAGGTCGTTCTTTCTGATCAGGTAGAATGTGCTTCCGCTCATCGAACCACTCAATACAATTAGTTGTCCCGGCTATGTTAAATTTGTTCCTTTAAAAATTCAATATCCAAATAGTCACTTATGATTCGAGGTTCGAAGAGAAAGCTGCACAAGGCCCGGTCGCATGCCCTATCGGATATTGTCACGATAGACCTGCCTGATGGAATAGGGGGTTGGGGACTATGCGAATTTGGGTAGGGCCGATGTTCAGTTCGATGGGAGGGGTAAACCATATGTTTCCGGGGAAAGGGTCACAGGAATGGTGGGAAAATACCTCGAGTCATTTTCTGGCCTCTGATACGCAAACACGGCTATTTATATAATCCGTGCGTCAAGCTAGAATAGTGATATCCATTGTAGGGATAGATGACTGCATCAATGATGGTAAGGGAAATTATTCCATCCCCATAGATTTCCCGGATACCGATGACATGCCTGTTGAATACAGGAACAAGACCATAACGGTCACGTTTGATAAGAGAAAGCCTCCCTGTGTCGGCAGAAAGCCGCTTTCGGGAGGTGCCCTGAGATATGTCAAGTCCATCATGCGTATATAATTATAACATCGCTTATCATTATTCATGAATGGATGCCCGGGGGTTGTCACATGCATGACATGAGCGTGGCTCACGCTGTAACGGAAGCGATAATAAAAAGCCTTGGGGGAAAGGTGCCAGAAAGCATAGACCTGGAACTGGAGGTCGGGAAGCTGAGATTCCACGACACTGAGCAGGTAGAGTTCTGGATAGCCGAGATGCTAAGAAAGGAGATCGGAAAGGGCATTCAGGTCAGGACCAGCATAAGCATCGTGGAACCGACCATAAGATGCGAATGCGGATACGAGGGAAGCGCCGATGGCATCACGGACAACGACCTCTCGCATCACGGCATCTTCGAGGTAAGATGCCCGAAATGCGGCTCCATGGAAACATCCATCAAGAACGGGAAAGAGTGCCGGATAGTAAACCTTTCATTCAGATGAAAATCCCTGTCCTTCTGCTTATCATCCTCAGCGGGACCAGAAGGCGCTCCTTGTAGGCTATGACGCCCCAGCTCGCGAAGATGCCCGTTGTTATTGTGGCTCCGAGCGCAAGGTCAAGCATCCAGTTCGAGCTGACCAGGAAGAGCTCGGCATTCCATGCGTGGTCTATGAGGCCGAAAAGCGCGCCTCCAAGCAGCATTATGCTGAGCCAAAGTCCTTTCGCGTCATGGCTTCCGGATGCCTTACCGTAGGCAAATGCCATGATCGTCGCGACCAGCGGGACAATGTAGCAAACCATATGATTTCCTCCTTGTATCAATTATCCGCTCCCATCCTTATATTTATCATCCCTCCAACTGGGTTTCAGATTAAATCGAACGATTTCATCAGAAATAAAAGCAGCGACGCCCAATGGAAATTATGGGCAACGTTCTGATGGGGATTGGGAACGAGCTTAAAGGTGACGACGGTATCGGGAACATCCTTGCGAGGGAATTCTCAGGGGATGGATGGCTGTCGATCGCATGCGAGACCGTCCCTGAGAACTTCACCGGCGTTATAAGGAGGGAGAGGCCAAATATCCTTGTCATAGTGGATGCGGCCGATATGGGGTTAGCGCCGGGAGATATGAGGATCATCCCTGATGAGAAGCTCGGGTCTGCAGGCTTCGGTACCCATGGTATGCCCTTGTCAAGCCTCGTGTCCGTACTTGATGGAATCGCAGATGATATCATTTTCATCGGCGTGCAGCCCAAAAAGGCTGAGCTGGGGGATGGATTATCACACGCCGTTGAATTGTCTAAGAAAAGGCTTATCAGAATCATAAGAGAACTTGGCTGGGGATCGATAGAGAGGCTATGATATTGGAATCCATATTCATCTTCGGCCCCTGTGCCCGCGCCCGGACCCGGATCCTCCGCTTCGGCCCCGGCCCCTGTCAGAGAAGCGC
>CAYRIP010000077.1:0-4771 GCA_964424395.1 uncultured archaeon
TCCACGCTGTTGTTCTTCGCGACCCTCATCGCGACATCGAAGTACCTCTCCTGCACCGTATGAACGTTGGACCTGGACCCAATGTAACCGTTCTCCACAGCCATCTTGATCCGTCCCGTGTCGAAATGAACGAACGGCAGGTGCGGGGAATAGAGCTTGTCGGCCCTGGTGTTCGGGTTGTTCGTGGTCGCCCCCATGAAGTTGCAGTGCCTTATTATGTCGGGGTCGCCCCAGAACCTCTTGTCATGGGAGCGTGTCTTGATCTCCCTTACCGCCACGTTGATGATGTTCTCGTACAGGTGGCCGGTCCCGTAGGGTATGAACACGTAATGAGCGTTCTGGTTGATGATATCGTAGCTCATCCAGTCGTAGAAGACGTCGAACGGCTCGAGGGATTCGTCGGATGTGATGTCAATGCCCCCCTCGTTGTTGGTCAGCCGCAGGATATCGATGGTCTTAAGCACCCTCTTGGTAAGGTCGGTCTCGTATATCTCGCAGCCTGCCCTTTCCAAGGCCTTCTTCACTGCATTGTCCATCCTGTGGTCCACGAGCGCTTTAAGGCTAGGCAGCCTGTACTTGCTCAGCATGTTCTGTATCGAGTTAGCGGCAGAGCCCGATGTTATTATAGACATCTGGGGGAGCTTCTTGATCCTTCCCCTCTTCTTGGCCATCAGAAGCTGCCTGTACGTCACGACGATCTCCCAGGCCATCCTGTCTTTGTGGGTGCCCGTCGGATTGACGCTCTCGTCCTTGAGGAAGACGTTTTCGAATCCGGGCACGTTTATCCGTATCGTCGGTGTCGACGGCCAGTGCGGGCCGTCCGGGGGGAACTCCGGCCTCTCGGGGTCCTCGTCGGAGGGGACCACGATCGATTCCAGGATCATTTCCTCGGCTTTCGTGAGAGCCATAGTCTTCAATTCGATGAAAAATATAAAAAGGAAGCGCTGGGAGTGGGATTTGAACCCACGCGAGGCGAACCTCACACGGTTAGCAACCGTGCGCCTTAAACCGCTCGGCCGTTGGGTCAAACATCAGATAATGTTTGAAATCCCAGCATCAAGCTTTCCCCAGCGAATTATTTGATTTTACACATTTTTTGTTATTATGGTGTTTTATAACTTTTTAACATTTCGATATAGCTACGCCTAGACCAGTAAAAATGAAATTTAAAAAATGAATAAACCTTTAGCTTACAAAACAGATCTAAGAAAAAAACTCACCGAATTGATTGCGGCTTAGAAGCTTCTTCTAGGTTTTCTGTGCTTTTGAAAGCAATCTCTACAATAGACGGGCCTGTCTCCACTGGGCTTGAACGGGACTTCGCACTCTTGTCCGCAGTCCGCGCAAGTGGCCTTGTGAAGCTCTCTTCCGAACCTGTCCTTCGTATCTTCTGCCATATTAACTAACTCCTTTTAATTGAATTGTTGAATATTTGGAGTATCTCTTTATAAGCGTGTCGTATGCCATTTTTCCGGGTTTTCCGGCTCTTTTAGGCCAATAATCAGGTTTGGATCGTTTGCTTTTTCTGAAATGAAAGATCCTATTTCGCACAGCATTATAATGCATCCTCGTCAGAATCCACATGGTACTTCCCCTTTGAAGCGTATTGGGTGGAGACCTGATACGTTATCTTGGACTTGTGTGCGCTGGTGCCTTTCTTCTGAATATAAAAAAACTGGCAAACATCGCCGCAAACGCACATCATCGGAAAAATCCTATCGCGGCTTAAAAGTTTTAAATATCTTGAAACCAATTAAGGATTCAACGACAGATTAATTAGGAGGTGCTCTATGGCAATACAGGTATCAAGCGTATCGGATACATATGCGAAGGATGTTTTCACGGATAAGGGATTCTTCTGCGGTAAAGTAGAAGACATAGAATGCGACCTGAAGAGGTTCAAGGTGAGATCGCTGGTCATCAGGGCGATGAAGGGATCGTACCTCAGCAAGATGCTGGGAGACAAGAAAGGGGTCGTTATCCCGTTCCCGATGGTCCAGGCGATTGGAGACGTGATCCTCATCAAGCACATCGTGCCGCCCACCGTAGAGGATGAGAGGTCAGCCCCAATGCCAAGAGGTGCTGATTCATCCATCGAGACCATCTCAGCCACCAATGCGGTTGATGAATAGGGCCGCGCCGCTTTCTGATGTCCGAGAGGAAACTGGATGACCTTATCAAGAAGCAGCATGAGCTATCCAGGCATCTCGTTCTAAAAGACGATTTCGGGGATTTAAGGACAATAGCCGGGGCCGACCAGGCTTTCATCGATGAAAGGGTCATCTCCGCCATCGTTGTCTGCTCTTCAGGCAGCATGGAAATCGTCGAGAAGGTGCATCATGTCTCTAGGGTTGAGTTCCCTTACATACCCACATTCCTGTCCTTCCGGGAGGCCCCGCCGATCCTGGAAGCGTGGGAGAAGCTGGAAAGGAAGCCTGACATCCTCATGGTTGACGGCCAGGGCATAGCCCATCCTAGAGGGATAGGGCTTGCCGCACATCTGGGGGTCCTTCTAGACACTCCGACGATAGGCATCGCCAAGTCCCGGCTCTTCGGCGAGTTCTCGGAGCCGAAAGCGATAGGAAAGGCTGTCAGCTTGAAGTCGGAAGGAAGGCAGATAGGCTGGGTGCTCCTCACAAAGCGGGGATGCAATCCAATTTATATTTCACCCGGGAATAAGGTTTCTATAAAATCGAGCCTTGATATTACAAGGAATTGCCTGGCGGCGCACAAGCTGCCCGAGCCTACAAGGCTCGCCCACATGCACGCAGGCGAAGTCAAGGAATCCTTGAGGGAGATGAGAGCATGATGATCATCAAGCTGTCCCAGATAGAAGGGAAATCGCAGGCCAGAAAGCAGGCTATCGATGCCATGAAGAAGGGCGATATCTTCATATACCCGACGGACACAATCTACGGGATTGGATGCAACGCCGAGAAGGCCGAATCCGTCAGGAAGATTTCCGATGCGAAAGGAAGGGAATCCGGAAAGCAGTTCTCGGTAATAGCCCCCGGAAAGGAATGGATATGGAAGAACGCGTCCCTGTCAGCTGAGAACAAGAAGCTTATAGACAGCATGCTCCCGGGACCTTACACATTCATAGTGAAGGCAAAGCCCGTCGCTCCGCGCGCTGTGGTATCCGGCGAGAAGTCCATGGGCGTCAGGATTCCCAGGCACCCCATATCAGATATCGTCGAAGGGGCAGGAATACCCTTCGTGACGACCTCGGTAAACATCAGCGGGCAGGAGCACGCCTGCAGCGTCAGTGAGATACCGGAAAAGATTAAGCATGTTGCTGACTGGGTCATTGACGCGGGCAGGATCGGAGGGCTCCCCTCAAGGGTCTTCGACCTGAGGACGGATGACGTCAAGATATTGAGATATTGACGTTCTGTCGCTTTTTTATGCGACTTGCGTGAAGAAGCCGAGGAACCCGAACACCACCAGGCTCACTATGGTCGTAGCCATGAGGACCCCAAGGCAGATGGCAAGGAAGCTCCTCTTCCAGTCGAGCCCAAGAAGCCATGCTATTCCCGTCCCCGTCCAGGCCCCCGTTATGGGAAGCGGTATGCCGACGAAAAGGATCAGGGCGATGATCCCGTACTCCTCCACCACAGGAGCCTTCTTGTGAAGCTTCCCCACGAGCCTTCTTGCCCACCCGAACCTCTCGAAGAACCGATCGTAGAAGAGCGTCATGCCGAAGTATATTGGGAAGAATATCAGGCAGTTCACGGCGAACGCAAGGGGAATCACGATTGTTGCTGGAAGCCCCAGAGCCAGGCCGAGCGGTATCCCTCCCCTCAGCTCAGCGATAGGCAGCATTGTAGTGATTATGACGATGAGTATCTCGTTGAACATACAAATAATTGCCGAGTTCTATTAAAAAACAGCAAGTCTGCGGTTACAGGCATCAGAACTGTCAGCAGACCGCAAACATTTAAAAACAATCCCGGCAATTATAGTTACTCAAGGGCGGTTCGACATGAAAGCAAGGGTACTGAGCTACAGGAGAGGAAGGCACGTGCAGCAGACCAACCAGCTGCTGATTGCGGTCAAGGATGTCGCTAGCAGGTCCACCGCCGCCGGCTTCGTCGGCAGGAAGGTCGTCTGGAAATCGAGATCCGGAAATGCTATCCAGGGAAAGATAGCCTCCCCGCATGGTAACAACGGCGTCCTCAGGGCGAGGTTCATTAGAGGCCTTCCCGGCGAGGTCCTGGGAAAGGACATCGAGATTGTCGAATAGGCAGCTTCGTAAACTTTACTTCTTTAAGCGCCTTCGCAAGTGATTATCATGAAGGAGATCACCGAGGGCAAGGCCACGTTCCTGGTCCCTGAGCAGTCGCTCACGAGGAAGGCCGAGGCGTTCTACAACCCTGAGATGGAGTACCAAAGGGATATCACCATGTCCGCTCTGAGGGCCTATCAGGCCAAAGCGGGCCATGAGCTGTCCATATGCGATCCGCTCGCTGGGACGGGCGTCAGGAGCGTCAGGATGGCACTGGAGGTCCCGGGGATAGCCGATATCGCTGTGAACGACGCCAATCCGAGGGCACATGACCTGATCAAGAGGAATATCAGGAAGAACAAGCTCGCGAAGTCCATCGGAATCGAGGCGACGAACAGGAACGCCAGCATGCTCTTCCTCGACAACACAAGGCGGTTCGACTACATCGACATAGACCCCTTCGGTTCCCCTATCAACTTCATCTTCAATGCGGGCCATGCTCTCAGGCCGAAATCAGTCATGGCGTGCACAGCGACAGACACCGGG
>CAYRIP010000078.1:0-4708 GCA_964424395.1 uncultured archaeon
CCCGAAGGGCTCAGGAAGCTTGTGAAGACGGCGAGGAAGAGGATATCGAAGAAGCGGTGAAGTCGAAGACTTCGTCATTTATTCTGGCAAATCCATGCTCATTAATTTATAAAATGCACTGACAGTAGGATAATAGTTTAACCTGTTATAACAGAAAGGTTAGTGGGTTGTGTTATTCATGGAAGGTAAAAGGCTGCCGGATATTCTAAGGAAGCTTGTCAGGGGTCCCCAGATAATCACCCTGAAGGACTCAGCGGTCATATCCGCATTCACGGGGATGTCCCCGGGCGATACCGTGGTCGACGCGGGATCTGGATCAGGTTTCCTTGCCATATACATGGGGAATCTCGTCAGGCCAAGCGGCAAGGTGATCTCCTACGAGAGGAGGGAGGACTTCGCGAAGCTGGCCAGCCGCAACGTCAAGAAGGCGGGTTTTGAGGATTACGTGAAGATAAAGGAAAAGGACATCTACGACGGGATAGACGAGAAGGACGTTGATGTCATCACGCTGGACCTGCCGGAGCCCTGGAACGCAGTCGGGCATTGCGCGAAAGCCCTTAAGGACGGGGGCTTCCTCGTCTCATATTCCCCGACCGTGGAGCAGGTCAGGCATTTCGCCCGGCAATGCGAGGAATCGGGGCTGAGGCATGAAAAGACCATCGAGTGCTCGGTCAGGGAGATGGTCCTGAAGGAACGGGGGACGCGGCCCCAGATAAAAGGCATCATGCACACCGGTTACATTACATTCGTCAGGAAATGAGACTGGAAAATTTAACGATTGGGCGTCCATAATTCCATACGGTCCGCAAAAAGGGCTTGCAGAAGATAGAGAGCATCGAGAAGATGCCACCAAGCACGACCTGGCTATTTATGAAAAGCTACACAGGCTGCTGAGGCGGGTTTACAATCTTGAATCAAAGGACAATGTCCAGCTTTACGACAAGATAATGACAGAATATGCGAGCAGGGAACTGATTGCCGCATTGCAAGGGACATCGAATCCCATGGATTGTCGGCGGTCCGGCCCGGATGTGGAGTATCTTATGAGTCAGATACGATCAAGACATCTTCTTTGCGATCCCGTCTACACCGAGCCTGCTTTCCTTGCCGGTCCTCATGTCCTTTAGTATGAACTTCTTCTTCTTTATCTCGGCCGGTCCGACGATCACCGCGAAAGGTATGCCCTTCCTGTTGACGTAGTCCAGCTGCTTTCTCAGGTCCCTTCCCATAAGGTCCGTCTCAACGCTGATGCCGCTCTTCCTAAGCTGCCTGGCGATACCGGCGACGGGCTTCTTAGCATCTTCGTTAACCGAGACTATGAAGGCCCCGGTGCAAGACGCCACGTCCTTTGCCTTGGTCGTCTCAAGAAGCCTGTCGATGCCGATGCCAAAGCCCGTTGCCGGGATGTCCCTTCCGCTGTATAGCCCGATCAGGCTGTCGTACCTTCCACCTGAGGCAACCGAGCCCAGGTCCTTGAACCCCTTCACGAAGGTCTCGAACACGAATCCAGTGTAATAGTCGATGCCCCGGACGATGCTGAGATCTATCTTCACATTATCGACACCCATCAGCTTAGCGCGGTCCTTGATGGCGTTAAGCTGCCCGAGATCGTCAGGGGACGCCTTTCTTGATTTGATCGCATCCAGCAATGCGCCGATTGCCTTGGGGGCAATCCCGTACGCTTTCATCTCATTCCTGACACCGTCCTCCCCGACCTTGTCGAGCTTGTCTATAGCCCTGAAGACATCAAACTTCCTCTTCTCTGGAATGCCAGCATCCATGACGAAGGTCTCTATCACGCCGCGCGAGCTTATCCTGAAAGAAAAATCCTTTATGCCGATAGCCTTCAGAGACTCATGAACCAGCGCCAGCATCTCCGCGTCCGCATCTGGCCCGCCCGGGCCTATGAGCTCAACGCCGGCCTGCCAGAACTCCCTCCACCTGCCGGCTCCCGGCCTGTCGTACCTCCACATGTTCGTTATGTAGTAGAGTTTCACAGGCTTTGGCATGCTGGGGTCCGATGCCACTATCCTGCATATGGGCACGGTCGGGTCGAACCGAAGGCCAAGCTTCCTTCCGCTCTTGTCCTTGAATGAGTATATCTCCTCCTCGATCTCCGGACCCGACTTCTTCGCCAGCAGGGCGAAGTCCTCGAATGCGGGGGTGCAGACCTCGCCGTAGCCGTAGCTCTCAAATACGGACCTTATCTTATCAAAGACATACCTGCGCCTGGCCATCTCACCCGGCATGAAGTCCCTTGTGCCCCTCGGGGGCTGGAATTTTGTCATTCACATCACCCTTAATATTTGTTTCATATTGTTTAAGTTCTTACTCGCCTTAACCTTCACCTGAAGGAGCATCACCAAGTGTGACGGGTTTTCTATAATCCCCAGAATCTCTGGTCCCATCAGGATTATCTTGACAGCTTTGCCTGATTTCAAAGATTGATGATAATGTCAAGTATCTTCTATCGAGCCTATCATATGCCACGACAGGATCTCTTGGCGATGCCTCGTCCTTGAATGTTATATATCCTTTCATGGTTCACCCCCTACTTTGGTTTCAACAGGGTCGGGACCGGGACTTGAACCCGGACCAGGAACTCCACAGGCTCCTATGCTAGCCGTTACACTATCCTGACCACCCTGATTGCATTGAATTAGAATAAAATTGTCTTCCAATGTGAATACCAAGTCGACAGAAGAGCCTTCATTCAGACCAAAGCTCCTTCGTACCTCTATCGGAAGCGATATCCTTCCCTTAGAATCAATCTTTGCACTGCGGGTGAAAATCTCTGATCCAGAAGCAGGGCTGAGCGAATCTCCAACACTTTCCCTGCTTGTGAACTAATTCACCCATGTTATTCACCGATATGTAATTTGATGCATAACATTCTTAAATGTTCCGTGGGATATGGGCTTTTCCAGTCACAACCATCAATGCATCCAAAAAATCCCATGAAGCCGGAAATGAAATATATACCACCGTATCATAGGAATATCATGCTCTTTCGAAAGGGTGATCAGGAGGGAGGTATGATGAGGAAAGTGAGCATCGTTTTCACCGTGATGGCCGTATTGCTTGCTGTGGCGCTGAGCTACATAGCGTATGACGCATACTCGGAGATACAGCTCGCGGAGAAGATAACCGTGTACCAGCAGGGCGCCCAGGCAGGCTATGAGCAGGCGGTCGCCCAGCTGTTCCAGCAGGCTTCGTCCTGCCAGCAGGTCCCGGTGTTCTTCAATAACCAGACCATCAACGTGATTGCGATCGAGTGCCTGCAGGTGCAGACCGAGGGATAAGGCAGACTAATCCAAGCTGTCTGTGGGGAAGGCACGGATATGGGTATTTTTTTCATATAATATTGAAACCACTGGTAAGTGGGGAATATTTAAATAACTTTGCTTTCTAATAATAAATCAACCGTCAGCGTATTGGCGATATTAGCGCACAATTCGTCCTAGATGGTGATGAAAACATTTAAAAATGACCAATATATAATAATCAGTAATCAGTAACAAATCGAGGGTAATATGATCGGTTCGCAAGAGGTGCTGGATTCGTTGAAGAACATAGGTCTGAATCTCTACGAGAGGAAGATATACGTGGCTCTTCTCGCCAAGGGAGTCGCCACGGCAGGAGAGGTTTCTGAGATAGCCAAGGTTCCCAGGTCGAGGTCGTACGACGTCCTCGAATCGCTGGCGGACAAGGGTTTCGTCGTTTCCCAGTCGTCCAAGCCCATCAAGTACGTCGCCCTTTCGCCAAAGGACGCGCTATCGAGGGCAAAGGACAACCTGAAGAGGAAGCACAACGAGACTGTGGAGAGGATGGACAAGATGGCGAAATCGCCCGTGGTCAGGGAGCTCGAGTCCATCTACAAGGAAGGCTTCACGATGATCCAGCCTTACGAAATAGCAGGGACTCTGAAGGGCAGGTACTCCATAAACCAGCAGATCAAGATGCTTCTAAAGAAAGCCAGCAACTACATCAACGTAATAACCACAGAAGACGGCCTGAGCGAGCTCTATTCAAAGCACTACAACGTGCTGAAGAAGGCGACCAAGGCCGGGGTCACCCTGAGGATACTCTCCCCGGCAACGGATTCAAAGCCTGCGGGGGCCTTCTCCGACATCGGCGAGGTGAGGGGCATGGATAACGCTCTCGGCAGGGTCTTCATGATAGACGGGGAGCACTTCATGATAGCGCTGACCGACGACAGCAAGGTCCACCACACACAGGACGTGGCTTTCTGGGCCGGTTCTGGGCACGTAGCGAAGGATGTGCTTGAGCCGCTCTTCGAGAACGTCTGGTCCTCGAACAAGAAATGATTCCACGAAGGTTCCCTTCTCTTATGATCATTCTGAATTATTACGATTGCAAGTTCTCAAGAACAATGATGCGCAATGCAAGCCTCTTCACACTGGAGCTGAAGAAAACGTAGCGCTTTTCGATTGGCTTTGCTTAAACGTGGGGATTATTCAGTCCTGCTACCAATCCTCTTCTTCCTCGCCGTCGATTTCGTCTTCATCAATCAAGTCTTCCTGCTCCAAGAATCGCATAAAGACCTCCATACGGAAAATAATAATTAGATTATAGCTAACCTTTAAATGCTTAACTGGTTATAGGTGGGTTTTCGGAGCCTTCGACCGGCTGGGAGGCATGAAAGTCTCTCCAAGGCCGCGCAAGGCCTCAGCCATCCTTGACAAGG
>CAYRIP010000079.1:0-4689 GCA_964424395.1 uncultured archaeon
CAACTCGTTTTGGTGACTTTGCATTGATAAAAAGCATTCTTTATACCGGCAATATAAATTATCCGATTCGAATTGTAACATATATTTACAAGCCAAAATGGGTGAGCATTGATTTAGAAGGCAACACAATACGTTCACATCTTAACGATACGAAAAACTCTATCATAATAGAAAAAATTGATGTGGGTAAAAACATTACATTATATTTACCCATTTTAGTGAGGTGGGATTGTGAAGGTGCATACTTGCCAGGTGTTTACCAAGGGAGAGTGAGAATCTATAAGGATGGAACTGACCATATTGTGATACAAGATACGTTTAATATCAGTTTAGATGGGAATAATCAATATTTATGTGATTTAGATTGCCCGGATTGTAAGGAACATTTAAGCTACACATACTCATCTGAGTGTAATTATGATGTTGCTTTTGAAGAAGAAATGAATACGGAATCTTCGAGGGAGATTATCAAGATGGTGAACTTCCAGAACAACTTAACTGCGGGAAGCATTTTCAAGACTATTGTAAATATTGACAATTACTTGAACGAAACCGGGAGTTTTTCTATATATTCATATGTTTTCAATAAAAGTGTGTGTGTATCTCTTGGTTTTGATGGGAAATCATGGAAAAGGATTTGGCGTGCAAATGAGAAAAGTTATATTATTGGAAATGATTCGTCTATTAATATCACTCTTGAAAATATGATTAGCAACAGAACAGATTCTGGCAAATATATATTAAGAGTAAGATTGAAGTACAGAAATGAGAGCAAGGATATTTCAGAATTTGTTCAAATTTCAGAAGAAAAAAGGGAAAGTCCTGATTTGAGTATTTTCGATAAAGAATATACTAATCACTCTGTATTGGAATCATTCGAGGTTTCGGGGCGATTTTCCGAAAATAAACGGGATTCTATGGCATCTATTATGGAAATAATAAACAATATTACTTCTTGGTTGATATCACTTTTTAAATTTTATTAAGAAGTAGTATCATTTATTCATTGAAACAAGTGGGCCCGTAGCTCAGTTTGGATAGAGCGGCAGCCTCCTACCCTATGAGGGGAGAGAGCTGAAGGTCGGGGGTTCAAACCGCTTCCGCGTCCCTGCGGAAGAGTGGAAATCCCCTCGGGTCCGCTTAAATTCTTATTTTCAAGCAGAACTGGCGACAAAGAGGGGTGCGGGCAATGATGCCATAAGTTTAAAAAACTACTTTATGATAGTAATATTCACGGGCAAATGATGCGTTTAAGCCAAACATTAAAAAACCCTGCACTGCAAATAAAAGGTTATTATGACGAGAATCATTACAGTTGCAAGCGGGAAGGGGGGCGTTGGAAAGACCACGCTCGTCTCCAACCTCGCGAGCGCCCTCTCAAACTTCAAGAAATCCGTCATCGCTGTTGACGGGAATCTGACTACGCCCAATCTGGGTCTGCATCTTGGGATTCCGCTATACCCTGTGACTCTTCATGATGTTCTCAACGGCAACGCAAGGCTTAATGACGCATTGTATTACCATCCAGCAGGCTTCACCGTATTGCCTGCGGATCTCTCTTTGAAGAAGCTCAGGCTTGCGAATTCGCATGAGCTCGTCGACGTCTTCTATAAGCTCATCGGCGGCTGCGACTTCATCTTGGTGGATTCGGCGGCAGGGCTGGGAAAGGAGGCTTTGGCCGCGGTCGAGGCAGCTGACGAGATGATCACCATCACGAACCCGGAGCTGCCGGCCCTGACAGACGCCCTGAAGCTGGGCAACCTCGCGAACAAATACGGCACGCATAACCTTGGGGTGGTCGTGAACAGGGTGAAGAACACAAAGCACGAGTTCTCATTGTCAGCGGTCGAGAGCTTCCTCGAGCTGCCGGTGCTTGGGCATATCCCTGAGGATTCGGCAGTTTCAAAGGCCATAGCCAGGAAGAAGCCAGTAGTCGTCCACAACCCGAACTCAATGGCATCCCAGCACATCATGAGCATAGCGGCAAGGCTTATCGGAGAGGAATACAAGATCAGGACTCCTATATCATCGAAGCTCTTCAGCTGGCTAAAGTAGACGCTTATTCTTGGGATTTGCTTCCAGGATCAACTTTTTAAGTATAAAAAAGTTATGTTGCAAGTGGTCATTATGAAAGCAGGTAAAGGTAAGGTTCGCCTCGCAGGATTCAATCCCCCTGATCCAGATCATCTTTTCATGGAGTTCGTTGCGGCCGCATCGGAGTTCCTTGAAGAAGACTCCGGGGCTGCAGAACAAATTAGGTACACAGTGGTCGTAGACAAGCTGGAGGACTTGGAACCGACAACTCTTCTTAGATACGGCGAGATGCTGAATGTGTATGTTGCCATGGCAGAAAGGGGCGGCGTGTATGGTAACGACGGCATCTCAGCTGTGCGGTCAGATTACTTCAGCAGGCTCGGTCCTCATTTCATGCATTTACAGTATGATCCCAATGTTCTCCAGCTCGAAGGCTGCGACGGGCTTTGCTAATCCCCAGCTGTTTAGGACAATCGGGTGGATCTCTCCCATTATGCCGACGGGCTTTCCACCTATCCTTATCTGGGCCGTCCTTCCGGGGATGAAGCTTGGGTGCTGGGCTTTCACAAGCTCGTAATCAAGCCCCAAAGACGACATTAGAGCGTCAAAAACGCTGGCGATGTATTCGTATCCGACCTTGTTTCCACATGATACCGCCGCCATCTTCCTTTTATCGAGCGTCCTGGTCTCCTGGCTCTTGTCCATTGTTACCGCATCACCTATCTCGAAGATGGGCTGTGGGAATTCCCTGTGCTTGTTTCTTGAAAGGAACTCAAGAAGCCCGGGAAGCAGCCAGTTCCTAAAGACGCACCAGTTCGAGGACACGATGTTCTCGATCTCAACGACCTCCTGGACAGGAGCGTTCATCCGCTTGAAGAGGTTGCTTTTGTTCGTCAGGATGTATGAAAGTATCTCCTGGAAACCTAGGCCTACCATGACCTCGGCAATGGAATCCGAAAGCTTCTCGACTTCGCTGACTGAGCCGATTGTCGCAAGCCTCGGTATCACCGGCTTGACCTTGTTGTACCCATGGGAGATGATTATATCCTCGATGACATCCCTTTGGTGCATGATGTCCTGCCGATATGCTGGATACAAGAGCTCTATGCTCTTTCCCTTCACCTTGGCATCGTATCTTGCCTGTCTTAGAAGCTCGCATATTCTCTTCGGGCTCAGCTTCATTCCGGTGGTCCTGTTGGCATAGCATATGTCTATCCTTGCCTTCTTGGGCTTCAGGTCAGGAGTTCGCATCACTTTGTCGGGATAGACGACCTTCACCGACTCTACAGACCCGCCCCTGTCAGCCAATGCCGACACTATCACGTTCAGGGCGGGGTTCAGGAACCTCAAGTCGAACCCGGAGCACTCTATGAAGACGTCCTTTGTCGCAGAAGACACCTTCCCCGTATAATCAGAGTTTATAATGGGCGGAAGGCTTAGGACCTCTCCAGCTGAGTCGATGAAAATGGGATATTGCGGCATGCCTTTCAGAAGATGGGCATACTCGAGGCCCTTTGGGTGCTTTCTCAATATCTCTGCTGGGGTCATCTCCTTTTCGAAGTCGAGAGGTATGAACCTTATCCCGTCCGGCTTGACAGCGGTGAACTTGATGGGCGGTGTTATCTTGTGGTAATCGTATACGCCGATCGCCACCTCCTTTCTGTTCCTTCCATAGGATATCGAGACCTTCTCCTGAAGCTGGATCATCTGCGACAGCACTTCCGGAGTGATATTCAGCCCCTTAACCACAGCGCAAACGGTCAGCGGCCTGATGTTTTTCAGCTTTCTGTCCACGTTGACAACCAGATCAGATGGCTTGACATCATACCTCGGGAGCCCAAGCCTTGCCCCGTACCTTCCCTGAAGCTCCCTTGCGATCCCTTCGGCGCTCCACAGGTCGGGCCGGTTGGTGTCCTTGATATCGATCTTCAGCATCTCTCCGTCGATCTCATCGATCTCGCCCTTCGCGTAGAGTATACCTTCCTCCTGGAGCACATCTAGAGGGACGTGCTTTCCCACGAGGGATAGCAGGTCATTGTAATTGGCTTCTATCGTTGGCATAATATCACCTTGTCATCACAATCTAGACGGTAACCTTGGATTTCCTCAGCCACTCCAGATTTGCGCTGAATACCTCCCTTATGTCATGTATGCCCAGCTTGAACATCGCCAGCCTGTCTATGCCCATCCCCCATGCGAGAACAGGGTATTTGATGCCAAGAGGCTCGGTAAGCTCGGGCCTAAATATCCCAGCTCCGGCGAACTCGATCCACCCAAGCTTGGGATGCTTTGCGGAAAGCTGCACTGACGGCTCTGTGAAAGGATAGTAATCGGGATAGAACCTCACCTCTTCGGCTCCGGCGATCTCATATGCGAAGAGCTTCAGTATGCCAAGCATCTCGTTGAAAGTCATTTTTTCGTCGATGATGATGCCCTCGCACTGGTTGAACTCGACGCCGTGGGTTGCGTCTATAACATCAGGCCTGAAGCATCTCTTGATGGCGAAATACTTTCCCGGAACTTCAACTCCATTTGCAAGCTGCCTCGCAGAGCACGCTGTCCCATGGGCTCGTGGCATGAGCTGTGCTGCCTTCTCCGGGCTCCATTTATATCCCCATCCAGTGCTTCCTGTTTTCCATCCGTTTTCATGCGCAG